>JBGSSV010000069.1:0-11959 GCA_041736875.1 Chthoniobacterales bacterium
TGTATCAATCCGCACGATTTGGAACTGGCACAACCGCCTGTCCGCCAACCCCTCCTGACTTGCTGCAAAAATGATGAAAAAACTGATGCAAAATTCCAAAGCTGCAGCTGCTGCAAATAATATACACACCCACCCCCCTAAGGGGGGTGGTGTTATATTTGCAGCTTGCAGCACGCGCGAAGACGGAGGTCTCACGACCAAGACTCAAGTGCGCGAGTCACGTAACGCCTCAAACTCGCCCGTGGAGGGTGAGGTGTGGTTGGAGACGCCCTGCTCGGAGGGCGGAATGACCATCTCCTCGGGGGAGAGGACGCGCCCGGCGGTGATGGAAGCGCGGAGGCGGCGGGCACTGAGCCGCCCGAGGTCGTCGCCCTTCTCGGCCAGATCGAGCCAGCGGGTCAGCTCGGGACCGCGCAGCTTGGCCACGGCCTTGTGGTGCTCCCAGGAGAGAAGGTTGTTGCGCAACAACCTCGGGACGCGGCGGCTGACGTGGACGTAGGTCTTGAGCGTGGCCAGGTCGATCTCAGTGGCCTTGAGTGCCGCGTCGTAACTGTGCTGCGACACGCGGCTGGCAGCACGGGGGCCGCCATCCAGGTCCGGGAAATCGCGGCCGCCGCTGAACATGTCCTCGCCGTAGGTGAGCCAGTCGCCGACAACGAAGGCCATCGACCGCACGCCGGTGCCGAGGTGCGGGGCGAGGGAGGCCCATTCCTCGAAGGTGAGTTCCTCCTCGACCACCATACCGACGGGGGTGAGCTTGACCTTGCCGGTTGGCAACGCGACGGACTGCTCGACCAGCACGGGCGTGGGCTCGGCGGCAGTTTCGGCGGTTGTCGGTTCGGCGGGCATTTGGTGATCGGCGGGTTGGGTCAGCGGCGTTGGTCTTTGGCGTAGCGGCGAAGTTGGGCCTCGCGATATGACTTGCGCGCTGTCAACGAACGCATGGCGCGGGAGGGTGGGAGACTGAGGCGCTCGGTGAGATGCACGCAGCGCTTGCTCACGGCGGCCCGGGTGACGCGGTGGCGGCGGGCGATCTCGGTCAAGGAGTCGCCCATGTAGGAAAGGCCGCTGACCACGGCGAGGCATTCCACAGTCAGGCTGCGGTTGGGCATGACCAAAATTTCTCCCAGGAGGCGGCGCAGGGCGTCCCAGAGGCCCTCGTTCGACATGGCGGCTGGGGAGGAATCGGGCTTCTCCGCCGCGGGTTCGTTGTCCGCCGCCCCATCGCCATCCTCCGCACCCCCGTCGACCAGGTCGGCCATGTCGGGCTCGTAGGACGCGAGGTTGGAATCCGCCATGTCCTCCTCGAAGCCGGTTCCCGAAGAGCGGTCGTGGTCGAGCATGGGCTTGTCGAGATTGAGGGCGGCGAGCTTGGCGCGTTCCTCGGGCGACATGGCCGCCACCCAGGCCTCGTATTCGCGGGCGTAGGTGGCGTCGCGGGCGTCGGAATACCTCCGGGGCGATTCGACGCGCGGGAGAGCCGTTTGCGGCGAAATGCGGGGCATGCGTGCGGCGGGATGCGATCCGCCATCCGCCATCCCCTCGATCAACCGCCTCGCCGCTTGGTGGCAACAGGCCGGCGGTGCGAAGTGGATCGGAACCCGCTCCCCCGAACAGATCGAGGCCCTCCTGCGCGACTTTGAGCCCGTGACACAGATCCTCAGCCCGCCCCCGCCGCGTAAAGTCGATGTAAAGCAGATGTAAAGTTCGACCCCCAACTTTACATCATTTGGGCCGTTTTGAGGCCCCAACAATCAGCCCGGTTTGCAGCGTAGGAGGCGCGTTATCAGCGTTTTGCGACTTTCGGGGTGTTGTGAGGGTAGCCGAGAAAAAAGTGTAAAGCTGCAAAACAGGTTTCTCATGGAATGAGGCAGGGGGTCTCTCTCCCCCTGGTCTAAGTCGTTCTCTATAAGAGATTTCCTATACTTTCTCAAGTTTAGTCACAACAATAGACCCTAAACTCCTCAAGAAACAGCTTATCACCTATCTTCGCGTTTGAATGGGCTTGCCTGCGGGTTGAGCCCCGCCCCACCGAATTCTTTTGCCAGGGACAGAAGATCGTCGCGAACCTCGCTGTCTGGCACAAACTTCGCGAGTAATTGTTTAGCTTTGGGATTGTCAGGATAGAGCGCAAGAACCTTTTTGGGGTCGGTTAGGCCAGAGTTCATTTCAATCTGCCCTTGCCGATCAAAATACAGGCTGAGGCTATCCACTATTGCCTCATTGTTAATGAGGTAAAGGGATGTAGGACGAATCGAACTTTGAATTCGTTTTCCCGCTTCCTTTGATAACAAATTAATATAGACAGTGAAGGCTTCGGTTGTATTTAGTTTAACCAAAAGGTCGCAAAAAGGCCCAAGGGATCCGGCGGTAACCGCATGGTCCCTTTCCCACTTGAGGCGGTTCTGCTCGCCAGCGTCCGGCGCAGTCATTAGCAGGGAAGCTTTCTCTATCATCCACTTTGTTGAGTCTGGGTCGCCCATTCTGGCCAAGGCGTAACGGTAAGCCATAATGGACGTGAAGTTGTTAAAGTGCGGACTGGACTCTGCACTAGCTAAAGCCTCGCGCACAAGTGGCTCCGTCTCACGCATGTTACGGTCGCCGAACTTTATTGCGATCAACGGAGCAGGCCACTTCTTGAAATAGTCCACGTAGATTTTTTCCACATTTGGATGGGCAAGTCTTTCTAATGCGTTGATGGCAATTCCGACCATGGCATGGGGCCGACGTTTGTTAAGCCCGTATTGCACGGAGTCAGCCATGTCCAAAAGTTCTAGCGCAACCTGTGTAGCCTCGCTCGGGTGATATAAGATAAGCAGGTCAAACGCCGAAGTGTCATGCACTCTACCTTGGATCAATTCGATCAGGGCGGTTGGATGGTTCCAATCCCCGCAGGCATATAGCGCCTGAAGCACGAAGAGGCGTTTCATCGGAGTCTTAAGTCTGGCTAGAGCACGTCGGAGCGCCGGAATAGCCCGAGGGTCTTGCAGTTCGGCCACGTTTGGAACGCGTGTTTCGTCGGTATCGTCTACCCTCTCAACTTGCTGGATGAAGTCTTCCAACTGCTTCAATTGAGCTATTGGTTGGACCACCCTGCTTGCCGCTCGGCCTGCTCTCGTTTGAGGCTCATAAAGAGCGCGCCACTTGAGCTCTCCTTCAACATTTCGATCGCCGGACGGCAGTGGGGTTTCTTGGGGACGAACTATCTCTAAGGGGATTCGATGGTAGGCGGCAGGAAGTTTGGCGACCTCTGAGAGCAGAGGATCCGAGCCCTTCAAAGCCTCTTCATCGTAGGCGTTGCACACTGAAAACGTGAAGAGCCCAGAAGCCGCGATAATTAAATGGAGATTTAGCTTCATGGTTCAATAGTAGGTAGTGAGCTGTCCCATGTCTGAAGGAATGTTTCCACGCTCGATTGCTGAATTTGCTGCACAAGAACCCCGTCGTGGTAGATGTATGCTCGCGGGAAGACCGAGGTATTTGGCGTTTCGACAGGCAAGCCCTCAACGTCACCAGCGTCAAATGTTACATTCGAAAATATCCACGGCACGTCATTCGGCCAAATCAGACTATTGACAAACTGACCGAGCTTACCAACGCGAGCGGCCGCGCTCAGGCGTGTTTGCTCGTTGCCGTTGCTTGCATTAGTTCGCAATGCGCCGAAGTTGACAGGATGTTCCTCCGTGCCCATGAGGAAATATGCAACGGTCCAGTCTCTGACCGCTTCAGCCAAGGTTTCGGCCGACAGAACGGGCACTTGGGTGTGCCCCGCAGCGACCCGGACGGGGTAGCTACTCGCCCCGGTGCCTCGCATCGTCCAAGCGTTGCCTGCCTTGTAAGGCGAGAACTTCTTTCTGAATGTATTCCCGAGACGGAACAGACTGTCGCTCGCGTTGAGGAAGGCAACGATCTCCTGAGGATCTGCAAAATTCTGGCCTCCTCCTGGAGGCGCGTCAGGAGCAATATCAAGAATCCACTCGCTCGCAGCCAACCGGCACGCATCATCGTCCAAAGCGGCCAACACATTTGGGATCATCGTAGCTGGCAAGGACCCGACTTTTGCCATTACCCACACCACACAGGTTGGAAGCGGGATTCTTGGCTGAATGCCTGCTGGGTCAAGCCACTGGATGACGGAAACGCTCTTGGTCCGGATGCCTACTTCCACAAAGTCATCGACCATAATGCTGTGCCCTGCAAGTTCAACCTCTGCCACTACATGAACCTGTCCTGCGAGCTGCAGGTTAAAAAATTGCGCCTGGGCGGGTTCTCCAGGCACCACAGAACCGTAGAGCGTCCCGCTTCCAGGGCCATCCTGAGTCGCGATGTAGCAGTTTACAGAGACTATTTCGTCGTTCAATGCGGCCGTGCCCAAATCAACCTCAAACGTTACATCGTCACCAGTGAAGAGCATGCCGTCTTGGGGAAATATCTCCCACGCTGGCTCGGCATTTGGGTCCTCAGGACGCCATTCGTCATCGTAGGCTACATACTTAACAGCACGCAATTTCGGTCGAATCACCTCGATGCCAAGCGATCCGCTGTTGTCTTCATAGCTGTCGGCAACACCATTGGGGCCGCCCCCTCCAGGGCTCCATACATCTTGGGACTTCACATCCTGCGGCCGGCACGCCTGTGCTGATCCTGTTCCGGTTTGCATAACGTAGTAGCTGTGGTCTGATGAAGGGGAACCACCGTCAAGGTCAAGGAAAGTGACAGGCGACTGCCAATGCAATGCGTTCTCGCGGTAGGGCCCCTGATCCAAAACGTAGCCATAGTCTTTGTAGTGGCCGCTGGATGTATTCTGGTAGTTCACCTGACCAGAAATTCTGTAAATATAGGTCCGGCCAGTCACGGTATGCTCCAAGACCGGTCGCCACGCCTCAAAAGCCGCATCCGAAGAACCATAAAAGTCAATTTCAATTGGCGAGGGCGCACCCGAACTCGGATCATATGAAGACGCATCGTCCTCATCACTCCAGCCATCGTTGTCGGAATCTGACGCATTTACAGGTTCTCTTGCGGGTAGAGTCTCATCCGAAGCATCCGGTATAATGAATGAGCCTCCGTATGGCGAGCCTGCTGGAAATCCGTTGTAATTTTGGCCATCCGATGAATTCTCAGGATTCAGTCCAAGAATGATCTCAGAGAAATTGTCCAGGCCATCGTTGTCTGAATCCGCAAGGGAGTAGCCCGTTTGTGTTGGACCGATTCCCAAGGCAAGAGAAATGCCATCAATGATCCCGTCATCATTACTATCTGGGTTGAACGGATTAGCCCCGGCCTGCACTTCGGCGAGATTACTCAGCCCATCCGCGTCAAAATCCGCCCCTTGAGGGTCGCTGGTTGGAATGTCGCTGTAGCGCAAGCGCAAGAAGGAACGGTCGCCCGTCGTGGTGAGTGCCCCCTGTTTGACTGCGTCCTCGCCCGCTTCTACGACGGGCAGCCACTCCCAGGCCAAGTTCAAGTCAGACGAGTGCTGGATGAAATACGTGCGCCCCGCCTTGCCCCACCACTTGAGCCGCCAAATGGAATTCGCCGCGTCCCACTCCGCTTTCGCACCCTCGTTGAGATCATCCGGGCTTTGGGCCGTGAGCAGACCGACGCCGGCGAAAGCCATCCAAACGATGAGGATCAGGCGCTTCATCGCTGCTTGCTCGTGGGCTCCGAGGGGATCGAGAAATAGTTAATCACGATGTCCTCGGGCACCGGCGGGTTGGCCTTGATCCATTCCTCATAGGCTTTCTGCGCGGCGTCCCGTTGCGCCCTCTGCGCGATCAAGGTCTCCCGATGGGCGTCGAAATACCGGTGCAGATCTTCAATCGTGCGCACCGTGTCGGCCGTGGGCTGCAATTTCGAGTCTACCCGCCACTTCGACGTGCCCGCCTTCGCGGCCTCGGCCAGCAGCCGCTTGGGCCATTCTCCGCCGAACTCCTCACGCGTGACGTCCCCGAGCCCCATGTAGAGGTTGTAGAACGAGTCCGCGGTCTCCAGATCGAATCCCTGGGCCAGCAAGTTGAAGTCGATCGTGCTGAAGATCACCACCTCCTGGCCGTCCTGCGGAATTCTCACCTCGGTGAACTGCCCGTCGAAAACAGTGCACGACAGCCACAAGTTGACTTCCCGCTTGGCATCGATGCGCTCGGCCCGCGCGATCTCCTCCGCCGTGGGCACGTAGGGCGGCACCACAGGCTTTTGCCATCTCGGCTTCAACGGCGGTGTGGCTACGCGGTTGTAGAAAATCGAGTGGTCGCCGTAGTCCACCTCAACGCTGTCCAGCACACGCAGCGTTAGGCCCGACTTCGCATCTTGGATCAACTGGGCTGGCGACGTGGCGGTGAGGGCCAGCAGGGCGAGAAATCCGGCGGCGATGGAGCGACTTCCGAGCTTGGAATCGCTCCGCATTATCATTGCTGCGCCTGCACTATTTGCATCGGCACAATCATTATCTGACCGCCCCCGAAAAGTCGAGCTTGTGGCAAAATTGTTACCGAAGCGCCTGTGCATCTAAGGGCGAGCTTTGGGAACTCGTCCGTGGATGGCAACCGTGCAGTGTGTCATAAAATCACCGGCGCACGACCAGCGCAACCAAAGCGAAAGGGGGAACTCGATGAAAAGCTCCCCCTTTCAAATACGAGACAGGTGACCGGGGCGTAAATCCCCCCCGACCTACACAACGGACTCCTACGTTGCCGGAGTCGCGCCGGGTGCCGTCAAGAACTCAAGTTTACCGCTGCCTCCCGGAATCTCAAGGCGAGACAATGCCCCAAGCGGGCCAATGTGCGGCCCATGGGAACACCCCTCAATCCTCGTAACTCCCGCCCCTCCCCAGCTTGGTCTTCACGCTGGCCGACACCGGCACCACCTTGTCGATCTCAAGGTTCTGCTCGGCTGAGAACAGCGTGTGCCGCGCCGTGTGAAACTCCTTGTTCGGCTTGAACACGGCTTTCGCGCTCAGTGCGGCACCGGCCCCATGGCGGGCGAAGATCTCCTGCAACTCGCCGATGATCTCCTCCACCGCAGCCTCGGGAATCAGGTCGCCCTTGATCTTGAGCTCGAAGGATTGCTTGAAGAACGCCGCGCCCTTCTCCCCCACGACCCGGAGGATCGGCGCATCATCCGCGCTGCCCCGATACGAGTTGGAGAACCCGACCCGCACTACTTTCTCCCCGGCATGCGCTTCGACAGATGACGCCACCGCCATCTGCCCCGCGTGATGGGTGAAGTAGAACGGCTTGGCGAGGGCGATCAGCTCGCCCTTGTCGATTTCGAGACTGCCCTCGAGCGCTTCGAGTTGTTCGGCTTTGTCGAGGATGCCCTCCACAAGCGCGGCCACTTGCCCGTCCTCATCCGGCAGCACCGGATAGGCTTTGGCCGTTTTCGAGGCTGGCGACTTCGTGGCAATTCCCGCAAGGTTGATCCGCTTGATCCCGGCGGCGGGCGCTACCGGGGCGGCTGACTGTGTCTGGACTTTGGTTTTCATTCCGCCCCAAGCCTCGACCGGGCAGGGCGCGACGTGCCATCGCTGGAGCGGGTGCATGGGGGGTGCGGGGAGCGAAGGCCGGTTTATGACGCACGGAGCACATTGGAAATCACAGCAGGCTAACCACGAAAGCTTTTGCAGTAGTGGGAGGACGTGAGACGATGAGACGGGGCTGAGGGGCTCACCATGGAACTACAGCAGGTTAGCGACAGTTGTTACGCGGTGCTCAACGAGAAGAACCGCGTGTGTGACGCCAATTCGGGTCTCATCAACAAGGGCGGGGGTGTGGTCATCGACACTCAGTCGGACCTCAAGCATGCGCGGCAGATGATCGAGATGTTCGGCCGAGTGTGGTCGAAGCAGGCGGATCGCGTGATCAACACGCACGAGGACGCAGACCACGTCTGGGGCAACCAACTCTTCGAGGGCGCGGAGATCATCGCCCACCGATCGGTGCCCGAGCGGATGAAGCACGTGGCGGAACCCAAGGAGATCCAGAAGCTCTTGCACGGCGTCGGGCATTTTCTCACGCGCCTGCTCTTGAAGAAGCTCCATCCTGGGCTGGAGGCGGCGGGAGAGCAGTTGCTTGAGGACTACAATTTCGACGGCATCGAGTTGGTGCTGCCGACGACGCTTTTCGACACGCGCTACGAACTGGATCTCGACGGCACGGAAGTCCACCTCATCTACGTCGGGCCGTGCCACCAGGTCGGCGACACGATCATCCATGTGCCGAAGGAGCGTGTGGTTTTCGCCGGCGACGTGCTTTTCCGGAACTGCACGCCAATGGGATGGACGGGATCGTATGGGAAGTGGCTCGACTGCCTCGACTTGATAGCCCAACTCGAACCCGAGGTTGTCGTCCCCGGCCATGGACCGTTGTGCGGGCTCGACGGGGTCCGGGAAATGAAGGCCTACCTCGAATACGTGCGCGACGAATCCAGGAAGTGCTTCGACGGCGGCCTAAGCTCGCTTGAGGCGTCGAAGAAGATCGAGTTCGGTCCCTACAGCGAATGGCGTGCCCCCGCCCGCCTCTATATGAACGTAGAACGATCCTACCGCGAATTCCGCGGCGAGCCGCCCGATGCGCCTTGGGACTCGGCCGGCACCTTCGATGCCATCCTCGAGGTGGCGAAAGCCAAGGGGGTCGCGGTCGAGTTTTAATGCGCGCGCCAATCCTTTGCCCCTCTTTCATATGTCCACCGTGAAATTCCCTGCCATCCAGACCGACAACCAAGGCGAGACGCACTTCGGCGTTGAAGATTTCGCCGAGCGCGACGTGGCCCTCGGCCCGCCTCCCAACCCCGCCGGACGTATGGGCGATTTCGGCGCCGTCACGACCATGTGCTCCTTCTTTGTTCCTGCGGGAACAGCAGCCCCCGCACACAACGCCCCGCAGCCTTACGTCGTCATCGTGTTGTCCGGCGAAGCCGAGGTGGTGACCAGTGGCGGTGAAGCCCGGCGATTCCGTCCGGGCGATTTGCTATTCTGCAACGACCTGACCGGCAAAGGGCACGAGACGAGGGCCATTACCGATCTGCTCCTGGCCTTTGTCAACCGAACCAATTCTGCGCCCTCCGCTGGCAGTCAGAACCGCAAGGCAACTTCCTGAACGGACATCCTCTATGACGCCAACCACCAAGACACTCGCCGGCCCTGCCACGGGCCTCAAATTCACCGAGAGCCCTCGCTGGCATAGGGACAAACTTTGGTTCCTCGACATCCACGACAAGCGGGTCAAAACCGTCGACCTCGGCGGCACCGTCGCCACCGTGGCGGAGTTGCCGTTCCTGCCGAACGCATTCGGTCTCGCTCCAGACGGGGCCCTAGTGGTCGGTGACGCTTTCCAGCGCCGGATTCACCGCTGGCAGCCCGCAGGCCTCGAGCCCTTGGCCGATATCAGCAATCTCACCAAATACTGCCTGAGCGACGGCTTCGTGGACTCCGCGGGCCGTCTCTACGTCGGGGACATCGGCTACAATTTCGTGGACCCCGCGGCCAAGCCCGTCGATACCTGCGTCATCGTGCTCGTGGACGCCGACGGCAAAGCCTCGGTCGTCGCCGACAACCTCTCCTTCCCGAATGGCATGGTGATCACGCCTGACGGCTTGACCCTCATCGTCGCCGAAACGCTCGGCCATCGCCTGACCGCGTTCGACATCCGGGCGGACGGATCTTTGGGCAACCGGCGCACCTGGGCGCAACTGCCGGCATCCGTCTCTCCTGATGGCATCTGCCTCGACGCCGCGGGTGGCGTGTGGTGCGCCAATCCGGAGGGCGAAGACAGCGTGGTGCGAGTTCGCGAGGGCGGGGAAATCACCGACCGCATACGGGTCGCCACGCACGCCTACGCGGTGATGCTGGGCGGACCGCAGCGTCGGCACCTCTTCATCTCCACCTCGGGCTCCCACGATCCCGCCGAAATCCACCGCAGCCCGAGCGCCAGCTTCGAAGTGATCGAAGTCGAAGTGCCCGGCGCGGGACAACCTTGAGATCCATCACACCAAATACCGATGTTTCACAAGGCACCGCGACTCCTCCCCCGCGCTCCTCAACTGCACCGGATACAAGCTCCCGCCCCGCTTCATGACCACGCCCTCGAACACATCGACCCGGGCCTGGCGGTTGACTGACCGGAGCGACTCGTAGAGCCGGAGCGCGGCCCCATCGGCGTCGGCCATCGAGGGCGTCAGGAGCAGCGAGTTGGCGGGGATCGACTCCTCACCAAGGCTCATCCGCTCCAGCGGCACAAGCGATTCCAAGAATTTCCGCCGCTCCTCGTAAACCGGCGAGCCATCCTCGGGAACCCAATCCAGCACGATAAGCGTGCCGCACCCGACCTTGTGCCGCCGCCCCATCGCCTCGCAGTCGGCCCAGACGAGCCCGGCCTCGGCCAGCCGCCGCAATTCCCGCAGCGGCGAGGCAAACTCACCCGCAATGCTCAACCGCCCACCATGCCGATTCCACATCGTCCCACTCGGGCAATGCACCAGCGCCCGCCACCCATTGTATTTCGGCTCCGCGAACCACAGCCCCGTCTTCTTCGGGGCCTTGTCGAGCTTGCCCCCTTGGATTGGACGGGCGGGGAAAGTGAACGGCGTGAGAACTGCTCCGTTTTGCGCGTTTATCGGGCGTGGGAGGCTCGTTTTCCCCGCGTCGAGTGTGAAGGTAGGAGTGGGCGTTTTCATACCCGAAGCCTTCCGCAGTCAGCCCGCACCGTGCCATCGCGGACTCGGGTGCATGGCGGGTGCGGCGGGCACTTTATGACGCAGATCAAGGTTGGCATCAAAAACCACCATGCCAAGGTGGCCTCATACCAATCACCTTGTTCATCTTACAGCGCCATCGGGGGCTGGATGCACTGCTGACACCGAAAGGTTGATGCAGTCAGCCGACTCCTCTCCACTCAAGGCACCATTGACATGCGCGTCCTCACACTGAACCTAAGGCACGGTGGCGGTTCGCGCACCGATAGCATTGGCGCATTCATCAAAGACTGTGCACCAGACACTGTGGTTCTGACTGAGTTTCGTGAAAACCAATTTGGAGGGCGACTGCGGAGCATGCTTAAGGAGGTTGGCCACGAGCATCAGGCAACGAGCGAGCCACCGAAGAAGGCAAACGGCGTGATGTTGGCGTCCCGACTTCCATTCCTGCCGGTTGGAAGCAACGAAGCCGTTCCGCATGGTGCGTGGCGATTTCTCGAAGCAGACTTCGAGTCCGCGAGATTCGGGTGCGTGTATTTTCCTCTCGGCAAAGCCAAGTTGGAGTTCTGGACATGGTTCATCGATCACCTGCACTTGAACCGTAGTCGCAGATATCTGGCTATTGGCGACTTCAACACAGGCAAACACCTAATCGACGAGGATGGGTCCACATTTCACGGAGCAGCATTCATGGATACCATGGAGTCACTGGATTTTGTGGACGCTTGGCGTTCGACCAACAAGGAGAAGCGCGAATTTACCTGGTTCAGTCACGCGGGCAATGGCTTTCGCCTCGACTATGCGTTTCTCTCATCCTCGCTGGCTCCATCGCTAATCAGCGCGAGGCACATTCATGAATCCAGATGCCCTGCACTCACGGACCATTCAGCGCTGTTGGTGGAACTCTCCTGATTTGGGATGACCCCTCACACCCGCCGCACGAACAAGCACATGCACCGCCCATCCGAGATCACCATCATCGGCACCATCTCCCGCCCCGCCGCCGGAATGTGCTTCGACGCGGGCCAGCCATGGGTGAGCAGCTTGTTGGCCTGATCACGTGGCAGGGTGAGCGTGAAGGCGGGAATCGAACCCGACTCGGCGATGATCTGCCGCTTCTCCGCGCTCTTGTGGTCGCCGCCCGGTGCGGTCTTCGAGCTAACGCTGATGAACAATTGGCAGCAACTTGGGCGCTTCCATGCCGTGAATATTGGCGACGCCTGCCAAGCCCTCTACGCCACGGGAGTGTATTGCAGCAGAGGCGACACCA
>JBGSSV010000076.1:0-3202 GCA_041736875.1 Chthoniobacterales bacterium
GGATTCGGTATCCATCAATCCGCCGCCGATGACGACAATCCCCGCATCCAGCGCCATCGTCAGGTTCGCGATGTGCAACCCCATGGCACGGGCCTGAAAATCAAAGATCTCCAAGGCGAGGGGATCGCCCTTTTGGGCGCGTGCCCGCAGCGAGAGGGCTTTTTCCTTGGGCGTGCCCGGTGCCGTGGCCAGTTCGTGGTTGGGATACTTTTTCAGTTTTTCCGCCAGAAGGTGAGGCAGCCCGGAGATCGTCGTGTAGACTTCAAAACAACCCCAATCCCGCCCGCAGCCGCAAGGAAATGGCTCGACGCCGAGCAGTTGCAGAGGTGCCGGCATGTGGGCCCCTTCCATGCTCGCAAGGGTGTCGCCCGGGAGCGGCAGGCCGTTCTGATCGATAAAGGCGCATCCCAGTCCCGAACCTGGCATGAGCATGAGGACAGAGCTTTTGCTGTTGTGGCGGGCAAGTCGCGCCTCGGCGACCCCGCCGAGCTGGCCGTCGTTGCCCATGACCAGCGGCAGGGGACGTCCCGCGGCGCGAGCCAGGGCACGGCTGTAATCCTCATGAACGTCCCAGCCAATGAAGGCAGCGGGCAGGTTAGCCGACCGATCCAGCACACCGTAGCGCTGGTAGGGACCGGGAATGGCCAAGCCCACGCCGTTGACTTGGGCCCACGTAAGATCGTGCTCCTGCAGGAAGAGGTTGACTGCTTCAATCCAGCCCGAGACCACTGCCTCTTGGCCATTCTGTGCATTGGTCGGACGCTGAAACACCTTTGTCGATACCGGCTCCTCGTTCTCCCACACTGCGTTGATTTTCGAGGTCGTGGCTCCGCTGTCCGTGCCGATGAAAACGTTTTGCATGGCGTCTATCTTCGGGTATCCGGCCCGCAATTCCAAGCGAGCGTCTTGGTCCCACCGCCCACGCATTCAGCACGCCGAACTTCCCATGGCTGAATAAACGCAGCACCAGGCCTTGGTGAGTTCGTGCCTAAATACATGCCAACCCCAAGGCCGCCGCGGAAATCGTGAGCATATGGTGTGTCTTTAGTGACTCCACGCCGCGGGGACCGTCTGGCACAAAATGGGGGTGAAGGCGAAAAGCATCACTCCAACAGCCAAATCCGGTAGGCCCGGATCGCGCGCGGTGACAACCGCGCAACAGGATGGAAGGCGACTGTCATGATCGCCTGCGAAAACGACGGCCCCGTTGGCACGGTGGACTTTGTCTTTCCCGGTGAGGGGGACGCCGAGCCGACAGTCGCGAGGGATCGGCGTCCGGCAAGCCGCGGCAGCGCATGTTTTGCCCGGTTCGCGGTGAAGTTTGGCCTTGATTACGAACGCCCTTCGAATAAAGTTGCGTGATGCCTTCTTCCAAAACTCCGATTGCCTCTGGTCGCAGGGGGGGGCGGGCACGCACCCCCGCTAAATCGCTGGCGGCGCGGCAAAATATTTTGCTCCGCTGGCATCCCGCAGATGTTCAGGGCGTGATCCCATTGGAGGCGTTGATCGACGGTGCGTGGTATACAGGGCGAGGGCGCAGCGCTCCCATCGCTTGCTGGGACGAGGTTTCATACACGTTCCATACCGTTCAGCAAAGCTCGTGGGCGGATCCCGCCAACTACCCCGCGATTGCCCGTCGCACGGTGCGTCTCAAGCAGGAAAAGCATGTGTCAGCTCCGGGAGGCACCTTTGCGCCCATGAAAATCGTGACGGCTGCGGCTGTCGTGTGAAGCCATGAGCGGATTCGGCCGCAAAGAGGATATCGAGGCCGCGTTGGGTGAGTTGGGGCGCCAAATGGCGCTGCACGACGCAGGCCACATGGCCGTTTTATGCTGCGGAGCGGCAGCGCTGTGTGCTTTGGATGTCCTCTCCCGGAGCACTCTGGATGTCGATGCCATTGGAGCAGTGAACTCGGAGGGGCTGCTTGTCCCCATGAGGGTATTCTCACCGGAGACCGCCGCCGCTGTTGCGGCTACGGCGCAGAAGTTCGGGCTCACCGACCATTGGTTCAATCTCGAGGCCTCGGCAATCCTGGATCGTGGTCTGCCGGAAGGGGCAGTTCGAAGATCGGGCGATCACGTGAAGACCTTTGGCCCATGCCTCACCGTTCGGTTCCTGGATCGGCTCGATCTGATTGCGCTGAAAATGTTCGCCGCTCTCGATCCAGCCAAGGGCCGTCGCCATGTGGAGGATCTCGTTGCGATAAATCCGAGCCGGGAGGAAGTCCGCCATGGCCTTCGATGGATGTCTACCTGGACCGCAAGCCCGCAATTCAAGGCCGCGCTGCACAACCTCGCCGAAGCCTTTGACTGTGGCGATGTCGCCCGTGAGATTCTTGACTGAACGATGACGCGCAACCTCTGAGAACGAAACAGGACACCTTTCCTGGGGCAGGCGCCTTCCCGCGGAAAAGCGCTAAGGTTTGACCGCGAGTCCCGCAGCCGAGTCGAGCAGGTCGGCGATTTGTTCCGGGGTCAGTCCCGCGGGTTCGCCACGCGTTTCCCACGTGGCCCGGTTGCGCCCGAAGCCGAGTTGGACCGAGAGGCTCGCCTTGGGCATCTCGATGCCGTGGGCGCGCATGATCTTGTCGGCCTCTTCCCACTTGATGCCAGCAGCCCCGAGCGCTTTGGCCACGGCGCAGGCCGAGAAGCCGTGGATTTTGTTTTTGCGGGCGGTGGCGGGCTTCGCGCCGTTGATCACCTCGGGCGGGCGGTTGGCTTCGAGGATCATCGCCTTCGGGGCGGGGACCTCGCTTGCGAGCGGCGTGAAGTCCTTCACCTTGGCGTGCTTGCCGCGGCCCTCGAACGTGACCTTGCCGAACTCCAGCTTGCCCGTGCAGCCGGCGAGGGTGTCGATGTTGGCCAGCTTGTCGATGACCGGCTTGCGCTTCCCCTCGCTGTAGCGGAAGTGCGTGGCCCCCTTCGGTGGCTTGTGGGTTTCGATGATGGCCTTCGCGTTCGCGTTGGCCGGGATGGTGACGGTGTTGTTCATGACTGGGTTTCCTTTTGGTTGTTGGTTTTCTGTGCTTTCGATGGCGGTCCCTTTGGGACCAATCCATTCGAGAAGATGATTGGGGTGGATCCGCACGAGGCCGGCGCGGACGAGCGCGGCAATCACGCCCTGGTAGGCCTCGGCGCTCATGTGGCCCATGAGCCGGGCGTAGAGGTGGCCGCTCGGCACGGTGCCGAGGTCGCGAATGCAC
>JBGSSV010000077.1:0-7270 GCA_041736875.1 Chthoniobacterales bacterium
GGCGCGGGCTCGCCGGCCGGAACCACCGCCGGCCTCAGTCTCACGCCCCGCGGCGGGGCCGAGGCTCTCGACCTGCAAGTGGTGCGCGAGCAGTCGGGCGACCGGGAAATTTTCACCGCCGTCCTGCAACCACGGGGCGGAGCCCTTGAGGTCGACCCCTCGGTGCGGCGGCTCTTCGAGGTTTCTCCCGAAGACCTGCGTGATCGCTCGCTGGGTTGGGTCGATGCCGACACCGTGGATCGCATCCGCCTCGAGGCCGACGGCCAAACCGTGACCCTGCGACGATCCGGCGAAAACTGGGTCGCTGAAGAGGACGGGCGCAAAGTCGCACCGGCCGAGATCAGCGCCCTCATCACCACGTTCAACGAGACCCGCGTCTCCTCCTTCCGCACCGCTGCCTCACCAGCAGAGACCGGGCTCGACCAGCCATCCCGGCGGATCAGCTTCTCCGCCTGGCTCTCGGAGAACACCCCCGAGGAAGCTGCCGGAGGCTATGCCATCGCGGGAGTGGATTTTGGTGTCATGACCGCCGAGGGCCGCGTCTACGCGCGGGCCCAGGGCTCCGATGAAACGGTGACCATCACGCCGGAACTTGGCGAGGCCCTGCGAAAATTGATCCCACCCGATCAGGCCGCCCCGCCCGCGCCCTGACGGCCCCGCGGCCAAAGGGGGGGCCATTTTCCTTGACCGACCGCCCCTCTGAAGGCTTAGATTCGACTTTCGCGATCGGGTCGGCACACCCTGGCATCCCAAGAGTCGCGGCCAACGTCCCGCGCACCTCAACCATGTTCAGAAAATTTTTCGGTTTGTTCTCCAGTGATATCGGGATCGATCTCGGCACGGCGAACACTCTTGTTTACGTCCGCGATCAGGGCATCGTCCTGCGCGAACCCTCCGTCGTCGCCGTCCAGGCCGGCACGACCAAAGTCTTGGCCGTCGGCAACGAAGCCAAGTCCATGCTCGGCCGCACCCCGGGCAACATTGTTGCCATCCGTCCGCTCAAGGACGGCGTCATCGCCGATTTCGAAATCACCGAGGCGATGCTCTCCCATCTGATCAGCAAAGCCCATGGCGGCCGCCGGCTCGTTCGCCCCCGCGTCGTCATCGCCGTGCCCTCCGGCATCACCGAGGTGGAAAAACGGGCGGTCAAAGATTCCGCCACCCATGCCGGCGCCCGAGAAGTTTACCTCATCGAGGAGCCCATGGCCGCCGCGATCGGGGTCGGCCTTCCGATTCAGGAAGCCGCGGGCAACATGATCATCGACATCGGCGGCGGCACCACCGAGGTCGCCCTCATTTCCCTGGCCGGCATCGTCTTCAGTCGCAGCGTGCGCGTGGCCGGCGACGAACTCGACGAAGCCATCGTCCAATACCTCAAACGCAACTTCAACCTGGCCATCGGCGAACGCACCGCCGAGGACATCAAAATCAAACTGGGCTCGGCCATCAAGCTGCCCAAAGAAAACTCCATGGAAGTCAAGGGCCGCGACCTCGTCGCCGGCCTGCCCAAAACCATCACCCTCACCTCACAGGAAGTCCGCGAGGCCCTGACCGAACCGCTCAACAGCATCGTCGATGCCGTGCGCACGACCCTCGAGCGTTGTCCACCCGAATTGTCGTCCGACTTGGTCGACCGAGGCATGGTGCTGGCCGGCGGGGGCGCTCTGCTCCGCGGGCTCGATCAATTGCTGCGCGATGAAACCGGCCTGCCGGTCCACATCGCGGATGACCCGCTCAGCGCCGTGGCCGAAGGAACCGGTCGTGTCCTGAGCGAAATCGACGTGCTCCGCAGTATTGCCCAAAACAGTCTGCGCAGTAACAACAGCAACTCACACTGAGCCAACGACCCCGCGCCATGGCCGCGACGTTGCCAGCCTGCCCCGCGCAAACCTTCCGCCTTCCTCCGGACTGATGACCCGATTTCATCTTATCCTGCTTGCGGCAGCCGTGGCCATTGCCGTGATCTTCCTCGGTCTGTCCGCCTCGACGATGGGTTGGTGGCAGAGCCGCTTCCTCGATGTGTCCACCCCGGCCCTGCAGGCCGGCTCGGCCATCAGCGGCAAAATTTCCAAACTCAACCAGGGCCTCAAAAGCCTCGACGAGCTCGAGGCCGAAAACGCCACCCTCGCCGCGCAAAACAACGAGCTGAAGGCCACGCGCCAGTTGACCGGCAACCTTGAGGACGAGAACCGCCGCCTCCGCGCCGCCCTGGATTACCGCGACCGCTCGCCTTTCCGCCTCCTGCCCGCCCAGATCCTCAGCCGCGATGCCTCCAGCTGGTGGAACACGGCCAAAATCAACCGCGGCTTCGCCGAAAAAGTCGACGCCCAGCAGCCCGTTCTCACCGCCGAAGGACTCGTCGGCCGCACCACCACGGTGGCCAAAGATGTCTCGATCGTGCTTCTCCTCACCGATGAAAACTGCCGCGTGGCCGCCCGGATCGAGGGCACGAACGAGCAGGGCATCGTCAGCGGACGCCGCGCGGCCGGCAACACCTCGCCCGAACTCGTCCTCAATTTTCTCAACCGCGACGCCAACATCCAGCCCGGCATGAAAGTCTTCACCGCCGGGGTCAGCGGCGCGGTTTTCCCCGCCGGCATCCCGCTCGGCACGGTCAAAGAATTCCGGACACGCGAACTCGACGGCCAAGCCATCCTCGAGCCCGCGGCGGACTTCTCCCGCCTGGAGGATGTCTTCGTTGTCCTTGGAACCAAATGATCCGCGCGCTCATCCTCGCCCTGCTGATCTACCTCGCGCTCATCGCCCAGGAGTTCATCCCCGCCGTGCCGTTCCTCGGAGGCTCGCATATCCTCCTCGTGCCGCTGCTCTTCGTTTACGCCGCCCTCTGGCTCCCCTTTCCCGGCGTCCTTCTCTTCGCCCTCTACACCGGGCTGCTCAGCGATCTCACGTTCCTCCACGCCACGGGCGACCAGGTTGAAATCGGCCTCGGCTGGTCTATGCTCTTTTATGTTTTTCTCGGCACCGGCCTCCGCCTGCTCCAACCCCTCGCCCCCGGCGGGCGCTGGGAAATCCACTGCCTGGCCAGCGGCCTCGCCACCTCGCTCCTCCTGCTGGTGCAATACCTGATGGTTTGCCTGCGGCGTGAATCCTTCCTCCTCGACGGGACGATCCTCTGGCAGATCCTCGGCCCCGGGCTGGCCGCGCTGCTGCTGGCACCCGCAGTTTACTTTTTTCTCCGTCTCTTTCCCGGCGCGCGCTGGGCGCCCCGGGCGCACAAAGGCCTGACTTCATGATCCGCCGCTCCCATGAATTCCGCCTTGCGGTCCTGGCCATCATCGCCCTGGCCGGCTTCGCCCTGCTGCTCACCCGGCTCTGGTATGTCCAGGTCGCCCGCGGCGCGGAATACACCGCCCGCATCCGCAACAATTCGCAGGTGACGGTCCGCCTCCCCGCCGTGCGCGGCGAGATCCTCGACCGCGCCGGCGTTCCGCTCGCGCAGAACCGCGCGAGCAACGCGGTGGAATTCTACTTGCCCGACATGGTCCGCGACTACCGCGTCCGCTTCGGCACCGTGCCCCGCCATACCTACCGGACGACGGTGCAGGGGATGATGACGGAAAAGTCCGAGCCGGACATCGTCAAGATCATCAACGAGACGGTCATTCCGCGCCTGACCGAACTCGGGCTGGCCCGCAACTACAATGCCAACCAGTTGCGCACCCACTTCCGCAACAACACCGAGGTGCCATTCACCTACATCGAGGATCTCGATTTTGAAACAATGGCCAAGTTCGCCGAGCACGACATCGGGCTGGCCGGCGTCAACGTGACCGTCCGCCCGGTCCGCCGCTACGTTTACGGTGCCCTGGCCGCGCATCTCCTCGGCTACGTCGGCGCACCCGAGGAAATCAACAAGGAGGAGGCGGCCAATTTCAACTTCTACCAGCCCGACACCGAGGGAAAATCGCAGATCGAGCTGGCCCTCAACGAGGACCTGCGAGGCGCGGCCGGTTCGCGCATCCTCCAGCGCAACGCCAAGGGCGTGATCGAAGGAGAGATCGGACTCGAGCCGCCCAAGCAGGGCCACAATGTCCAGTTGACCATCGACGCCCGCATCCAGTTCATCACCGAGCAGGCCCTGCGCGCCGTCGGCCGCGCCGCCGCCGTCGTCGTCGATCCGAACAACGGCGACATCCTCGCCATGGCCAGCGTGCCCTCCTACGACCCGAACTCGTTCATCCCCGCCATTTCCTCGGCCGACTGGGGCGCGCTGACCGGCGACCCGACCGACCCGCTGATCAACCGCGCGCTCAGCGCCTACGCCCCCGGCTCGACCTACAAAATTCCCACGGCCCTCGCCGGTCTCCGGGCCGGCATCGAAGACCGGCGCTTCAATTGCAGCGGCGGCGTGCAATACGGCAACAAACTCATGGCCTGCTGGATCGCGGCGAAGAAAGGCGCCCATGGCACCCTCGACCTCCAAAGCGCCATCCGCGTCTCCTGCAACGCCTTCTTCTACCAATACGGCAACGCCGCCGGGATCGACCAGATGGTCGCGGTCGGCAACATGCTCGGCCTAGGACAAAAAAGCGGGCTCCCGCTGTCGGGCGAATCCGCCGGCATTCTGCCCGGCCCGGACTGGATGCGGGCCAACTACCCGCGCGAGCGCTGGTCCAGCGGCCAGACGGCCAACGCCTCGATCGGCCAGGGCTATGTCCTCGCCACTCCGCTGCAGATGGCCATGGTTGCCGCCACCGTGGCCAACCGAGGCACCAGCTACTACCCGCGCCTCGTCGACAAAGTCGTGGCGCAGGACGGCACCGTCATCCGCCAGGAGCCTGTCAAAGTCCACGCCAACCTCACCGAGGGCGGCATCACGCCAGAGAAAATCGAGGTCGTCCGCCGCGGCATGTGGGACGTGGTCAATCGCGGCGGCGGCACCGCCGCGTCCGCCCGCATCAAGAACTACGAGGTCGCGGGCAAGACCGGCACGGCGCAGTTCTGGCGCGGCGCGGTCAAGGACAACCACACCTGGTTCATCTCCTTCGCCCCTTACGACAACCCGCGCTACGCCGTGGCCGTGCTCGTTCAGGGCGCGCAATCAGGCGGCGGCGTGGCCGCGCCCATCGCGGCGAAGATTCTCTCCGACATTTTCAAGATGGAAGAAGGCACGCCGCTCGATCTCGCCGCGGTCGAACCGGCCAAGGGCAGCTTCAAATTCGTTTCCAGCGTGGACTTCGGCCGCCCCATTCCCGCCGCCCTGGCTGATGCGCCAGCCGCGGACCTGGCCGCCTCCGAGGGCATGGCCGAGGCCGCCCCGCCCACCGTCCGCCCCGCCGCCGACGCGGAGGGCACGGTTGAAAAGAAACCCAACTTCCTCCAGCGGCTCTTCGGCGGCGGCCGGAAGAAGCGGTAACCCACCCCTTTCCCTCAACTCTCACCAACCATTCCAAAATTATGATCGAAAAAGTCAAAAAACTCCTCGGCCTCAAGGCCAAAGCGGGCGGCGTCCGCCTCATCGTCAACTCCGAGAAACTCGAAAAACGCGTCGCCGTGGTCGAGGACGGGCAACTGGAGGAATACAATGTCGAGCGCGTCTCCGACCGCAACATCGTCGCCTC
Source organism: Chthoniobacterales bacterium (assembly GCA_041736875.1). GTDB lineage: Bacteria > Verrucomicrobiota > Verrucomicrobiia > Chthoniobacterales > JACTMZ01 > JACTMZ01. Next base: position 5,583 of record JBGSSV010000077.1, read on the forward strand.
CATCTACAAGGGCCGCATCAAGAACATTGAGCAGGGACTCAAGGCCATGTTCGTCGACATCGGCTTCGAGAAAAACGCCTTCCTCCACTTCTGGGACGCCATCCCCGCCGCCCTCGACAGCGGCATCGAGGAAGTCCGGCGCAACACCGGGAAAAAACTTCCCCGCAAAATCACGGCCAAGGACATCCCGACCATCTACCCCCCGGGTTCGGACATCATGGTCCAGGTGAGCAAGGGTCCGATCGGGACGAAAGGTCCGCGCATCACCACAAACATCAGCATGCCCGGCCGCTACCTCGTCCTCATGCCCTACAGCCCGCAATGCGGCATCTCGCGCAAGATCGACGATCCGAAGGAGCGCGAGCGCCTGCGCAAAATCCTCAACGAACTCGAAATCCCCGACGGCATGGGCGTGATCATCCGCACGGTCGGCGCCGGCCAGCGCCCGCGCTTCTTCGTCCGCGATCTCCATCTCCTGCTCGAGCAGTGGCGCGAAATCGAAAAAGGCATGGAGACCGAGCGCGGCCCCGCCCTCCTCTTCGAGGAACCCGATCTGGTGGAGCGCACCGTGCGGGATTTCCTCACCGAGGAAGTGGACGCGGTCCTCTGCGACGACTTGCCTGCCGTCGAACGCATGCAGGCTCTCGTCGCCCAGGTTTCCCCGCGCTCGAAAAAACGCATCCAGTTCTACAACGAGGAACAGCACATCTTCGACAAGTTCGGCATCAACAAGCAGGTGGAAAAGGCCTTCCACCGCCAAGTCTGGCTCGAGTGCGGCGGCTACATCGTCATCGACGAGACCGAGGCGCTCATTTCCATCGACGTCAACACCGGCCGCAACAAGGGCGGCAAGGAGGTGGAGAAGACCATTTTCCAGACGAACATGGAAGCGGCCGAGGAAATCGCCCGTCAGGTCCGCCTGCGCAACATCGGCGGGCTCATCGTGGCCGACTTTATCGACATGAAGTCGCGCAAGGACCAGCAGGCCGTTTACCAGCGCATGCGCGAGCGCCTCAAGCGCGACAAGGCCCGCACCCACGTGCTGCCCATTTCGCAACTCGGCCTGATGGAAATGACCCGGCAGCGGGTGGGCGAAAGCATGCGCATGTCGCAGTTCGATCCGTGTCCCTACTGCGAGGGCCGTGGCCTGATCAAGAACACGCTGACCATGAGCGTGGAATTGCAACGCTCGCTCCACGGCATCATGCGCAAAAATATCGACACGATCCACGAGATCCGCGTCATCGTGAATCCGGACCTCCTTGAGCGCCTGCGCACCGAGGACGATGAGTTGCTCGTCGACATCGAGCGTCGCTACGGGGGAAGGCTTTCTTTCAAACCCGACCCGACCATGCACCGGGAAAAATTCGTTGTCACCGACGCGACCAGCGGGGTGGAACTGAAACCGTAGGACCGACCCCCTTCCCCCAAGGACACGGGCATATGCCGGTGGGTTAGCTTGCGTTCCGTCGCCGCGGAACTCGGGTTGACCTGAGTCCGGTGACCCCGCGCCGTTCCAGCGCGGTCACGACCAACTCCCGCAATTCCTCCGGCACCCGCCTGATCTGCCACTCGCGTTCGGTCTTCGCCGCCGCCGGGCGCGCGGCCAACGCCTTCGCGCCGTAGAGCACAGGCCCGAGGCAGTGGTCCGCCATGTGCGCCGTGGCCACCGCATGTCCGGCCGCACG
>JBGSSV010000111.1:0-93953 GCA_041736875.1 Chthoniobacterales bacterium
GGTGCGGACCGGCCAAACGGGGCGCTGGCTGGGCGAACTTTACCGCGGGATCGAGGCGGCGGGGCGGCAGTTCGGGTTTCACGTGGTCGGTGGCGAGCTGGCCCGCACGGAGGGGCCGGCGGTGATCAACGTGGCCCTGACCGGCGACGTTTCCGCCCGGCATCTGGTCCGGCGAAGCGGGGGGCAGCCCGGGGACGTCCTTTTCGTCACCGGCTTGCTCGGAGGCTCGCTGGCCTCCGGCTGGCATTTGCGCTTCCGCCCGCGGCTGCCGGAGGCCCGGTGGCTGACGGCCAATTTTCGCCTGCGGGCGATGATGGATCTGAGTGACGGCTTGGCGGCGGACCTGCCACGATTGGCGGCGGCCAGCCGGACCGGATTCTGTCTTGATGCGGCGTCTGTGCCGCGGCGTCCCGGAGCCTCGCTCGCTCAGGCCTTGGGCGAGGGCGAGGATTTCGAGCTGCTTTTTGCCCTGGCTCCGCGCGAGGCCGTGCGGCTCGAGGCAGCGTGGAAGAAGAAACTCCCCCGGGTGCGCCTCACCCGGGTCGGTGCACTTGCTCCGCCGGGCGTGGCCGAGGGCTTGCGGCGCACCCGCGGTTTCGATCATTTTTCGGCATGAACCCGGAGGCCTTCATCTTCGACATCGGCAACGTCCTGCTGCGATTCGACTACAACCGCGCTTTCCGTGCTGTGGAGGCCGCGGGCGGACCTGCGCCCGACCGCGCCGCGATCGACGCGCTCGGCCATCGCTACGAGCGCGGGCAGATCGAGTCCGGGGCGTTTCTCGGGCAATTGGGAGCCATCATCAACCATGTCCTGCCGGACGCGGACCTGGCCCGTGCCTGGCAGGACATCTTCGAGCCCATTCAGGCGGTCTGGGACGTCGTGGAAAAACTGCACGGACGGTATCCGCTCTACCTCCTCTCCAACACCAACGCCCTGCAGCACGACCATATCGTGGAGCGCTACGCGATTTTGGGAAAATTTTCCGACGGCGTGTATTCCTACCAAGCTGGCTGCATGAAGCCCGAGCCGGAGATTTTTGCCCGCGCCGTCGCGCGATTCGGAGTGCGTCCGGAGACCACGGTCTATGTCGATGACGTCACGGTTCACATCGAAGCCGGGCGCCGCGCCGGCCTGCACGCCGTGCAGTATGACCCCGCGGCACACGGGGAGTTTGTCGCCACCTTGCAGCAACTCGGCGTGACCGGCGTCTGAGCCTCCGGCCCGCCGCGCGGGTTCAGGGCTGCAGAGGAAGCAGCCAGGGAACGAGCACGACGCTGACGATCATGACCACAATCGAGAAGGGCACGCCGATGCGGACGAAATCCCCGAAGCTGTAATTGCCGGGCCCGACGACCAAGGTGTTCACCGGTGACGAAATGGGCGTCATGAATGCGGTGGACGCGGCCAGTGCCACGATCATGGCGAAGGGATACGGCGACGCGCCCAAGTCCCCGGCAATGGCCAGCGCGACCGGGGCCATCAGCACGGCGGTGGCCGTGTTCGAGATGAACAGCCCGAGCAGCGCCGTGACGGCGAAGAGGCAGGCGAGGATGGCGTAGTCGCCCGACCCGCTGGTGATGGCCATGAGGCCATCCGCGGCCAGTTCCACGCCGCCGGTCTTTTGCAGCGCGATCGAGAAGGGCAGCATGCCGACGATGAGGATCAGGCTCTTCAAATGAATCGACCGGTAGGCGCTGTCTAGGTCGATGCAGCGCAGGGCCCCGAGGAGAAGTCCGGCGATCAGCGCCGCCTGCACGTTGGGAACGATGCCGGTGACCATGAGCACAACCATGAGCAGGAGGCAGCCCACCGCCTGGAGGGTTTTGCCCGGAGCTGGCAGCACTTCGGCCCGCTCCGCTGGCAGGTTGAGCACGACCAGGTCGGACCGGTCGGACTGAAGGCGGGTGATAGCTTTCCATGCGCCGATAACCAAGAGTGTGTCGCCCACCTTCAGGGGTTTGGTCAGGTGTCCCTCCTCGATGGCTTTCTGGCCGCGGCGCAGGCCGAGCACCGTCAGTTGGTATCGGCTGCGAAACCCTGCTTCGAGCACCGTCTTGCCGATCAGATCCGAGTCCGCCGCGATCATCACCTCGGCCATGCCGATTTCCTGGGAGCGGTCGCTGAAGTAGGCGCCGGTGATCGGCAGGACTTCGAGGGCCTGACGGGCACAGGCGCGATCAATGTCTATGTTGGAGGCAAAGATGTCCACGAGGAGAACATCCTCCGGCTGCAATTCGGATTGACCCGTGGGTGCGAAGACGGTCGTCGAAAACCGGCCTTTCCGCTCGATGCCGATCACGTTGATGCCGGACGATTCCCTCAGACTGATCGCCGCCAGGGTCCGTCCGACCAGTGGAGACTCCGGGGTGACGCGCACCCGGAATTCGCGGTCGGCCAGCTGGTATTTTTCGATCCAGTCAAGAATGCTGACCTGGCGGGAATCCAGGCCAACGTTCGCCTGCTTCGATCCCAGCCAGCGCCGGGCCACGAGCATGTAAAGAATGCCGAGGATCAGGATCGGCAGCCCGAACGGTGTGAAGCTGAAAAAAGCGAATCCCTCGTAGCCGGAGCGGACGAGTTCGCCGTTGACCACGAGGTTCGGCGCCGTCGCCACCAGGGTCATCATCCCGCTGATCAAGGCGGCGAAGGAAATGGGCATCATTAACTGGCTGGCCGCCACCCCGGTGCTCTGCGAGATGCGCAAGGCCACGGGAATGAAGATCGCGACCACCCCGGTTGAACTCATGAAGGCGCCCAGCGTGGTGACCACGGTCATGAGCAGGCTGGTCAGCCGGATCTGGCTCTGACCGGCGGTCTGGATGAGCCAGTCTCCCAAGCGTTGCGCGACGCCGGTGCGAACCAGGCTTTCGCCGACGACAAACAGGGCGCCGAGGAGGATGATGGTCGGATCGCTGAACCCGGCCAAGGCCTCGCCCATCGTGATGATGCCGGTGAAGGGTAGCACCGTGAGCATGATCAGCGCCACGGCATCCATGCGGGGTCGGTTCATCGCAAACATCACGATGGCCGCGACGAGTAGTCCGAGGACGATGGCGAGTTCGCTGTTCAAGGCTGGTCGGTTTGGTTGAGGGCCACGACCTGCACGGAAACGTGCATGCGGTCAAAGGCGTCCGCCGGGCCCTCCCAGGAGCCGGAGAGCGGGGACGCCTCGCTGTGATGCGGGGCCACGGCGACGGAGATGTGTTCATCCCCCGCCGGCTTGTTGTTGGTCGGATCGTAGCCCTGCCAGCCCGCCCCGGGGATGTAGATCTCGGCCCAGGCGTGCGTCGATCCGTGCTGGCCCTCGCCCATTTGCACGTAACCGGTGACAAACTGCGCTCCGAACCCCCACAGCCGTGCGGCCTCGATCATGAGGACCGCGTAGTCGCGGCACGAACCGCCGCCCAGCGCGATCGTCTCGCTCGGCCGTTGCACTCCCGGATCCTCGCGCCGCTTGTATTGGAAGGCTTCAAAGATCCGCGTGTTCAGCTGGTTCAGCAGGTCCAGGGTGTCGACCAACTGGCCGGGCTGATACAAATCACGCAACCACTCCTGCAGGGCGGAGCCATCGTGGGGGTAGGCCGGAAGGCGGTAGGGAACGAGGGCGATCTGCTCGTTGGGAGAGTATTGAAAGGGGAAAGACCGGGCCTGCGGCTCGATGTGGCACTCGATCAGCCGGTCCTCGTAAAGATCGACATCCACTTCGCTCAAAATTCGCAGCGTTTTGCCCGCCTCGGCGAAGGAGGCCAAGGCCACGGAGTTGCCGTCAAGGTCCCGCACCCAGCGAACCGACGCCTGCGGCTCGATCTCAAAACGCCCGCTGGCGATATGCACATGATGCCCCTCCCGCGGCCGCATCAACGCACGATGCAGGCCGAAGCGGACCGGCTGGCGGTAGTGATACTCCGTGGTGTGGGTGATGCGGATCCGTTTCATGGCATTTGTGTTTGCCCCAGAAGCGGGTGGAAGTCCACCGCGGGGAAGCCGCCCAGGGAAGAAAAATTCAGCCAATCAAAGGTCGCCGCAACGCGCGTTTGCGGCTAGACTGTGCCCCCCGCGGAAGATTTTCTCACCCAACAACAATCCCATGTCAACCGAATCCAAGTGCCCCTTCAACCACGGCGCCCCCGCCGGGACCTCTAACCGCGATTGGTGGCCGAAACAGCTCCGCCTCGACCTCCTCAGCGCCCACTCGGGCAAGTCCGACCCGATGGGGGAGGGCTTTGATTACGCGAAGGAATTCGAGAGCCTGGACTACGCCGCGCTGAAGAAGGATCTCGCTGCGGTCATGACCAACTCGCAGGACTGGTGGCCGGCCGATTTCGGGCACTATGGTCCGTTTTTCATCCGCATGTCCTGGCACGCCGCCGGCACCTACCGCACGGGCGATGGCCGCGGCGGTGGCGGGCGCGGTCAGCAGCGGTTCGCCCCGCTCAACAGTTGGCCGGACAACGTCAATCTCGACAAAGCCCGCCGCCTCCTCTGGCCGATCAAGCAGAAGTATGGCCGCAAGATTTCCTGGGCCGATCTCCTCATCCTCACCGGCAACGTCGCCCTCGAGACGATGGGCTTCAAGACCTTCGGTTTCGCCGGCGGGCGCGCCGACACCTGGGAGCCCGACCTCGATGTTTATTGGGGTCGCGAGACCACCTGGCTCGACGACAAGCGCTACGCCGGTGACCGCAACCTCGAAAACCCGCTGGCTGCCGTGCAGATGGGCCTCATCTACGTGAACCCCGAGGGGCCAAACGGCAACCCCGATCCCGTGGCCGCGGCGCGCGACATCCGCGAGACCTTCGCCCGCATGGCCATGAACGACGAGGAAACTGTCGCCCTCATCGCCGGCGGACACACCTTCGGCAAATGCCACGGCGCCGGCCCCGCGTCGCACGTCGGCCCCGAACCCGAGGCCGCCCCGCTCGAGGAGCAGGGCTTCGGCTGGAAGAGCTCGTTCCGCTCGGGCAAGGGCGGAGACACGATTTCGAGCGGACTCGAGGTCACCTGGACCCAGACCCCCGCGCAGTGGAGCAACTATTACCTCGAGAACCTGTTCAACTTCGAATGGGAGCTGACCAAGAGCCCGGCCGGCGCACATCAGTGGGTGGCCAAGGATGCGGGTGATGTCATTGCCGACGCCGCCGACCCGACCAAAAAACATCGGCCCACGATGCTCACCACCGACCTCTCGCTGCGCTTCGATCCGGCCTACGAGAAAATCTCCCGCCGCTTCCTGGCGAACCCGGACGAATTTGCCGACGCCTTCGCCCGTGCGTGGTTCAAGCTCACGCACCGCGACATGGGGCCGCGGGCCCGTTACCTCGGGCCCGAGGTGCCCGCCGAGGTGCTCATCTGGCAGGATCCCGTCCCGGCGGTTGATCATCCGTTCGTTGACGCGGCTGACATCGCCGCGCTCAAGGCGCAGGTCCTCGCTTCCGGCCTCACGGTTTCGGAGTTGATTTCAACCGCGTGGGCCTCGGCCTCGACCTTCCGCGGGTCGGACATGCGCGGCGGCGCCAACGGCGCCCGCATCCGCCTGGCCCCGCAGAAATTCTGGGCCGTGAACGAGCCCGCGCAGCTCGCCAAGGTGCTCGGTGCCCTCGAGAAGATCCAGGGCGAGTTCAACGCCGCGCAGAAGCACGGCAAAAAGGTTTCCCTCGCCGACCTCATCGTCCTCGCCGGCTGCGCCGCAGTCGAGCAGGCCGCGAAAGCCGCCGGTCACACGGCGGAGGTGCCCTTCACCCCCGGGCGCACGGATGCGTCGCAGGAGCAGACCGATGTCGCGTCATTCGCCGCGCTGGAGCCGTTTGCCGACGGCTTCCGCAACTACCTCAAGGCCCCCTCGACCATCCCGGCCGAGGCGCTGCTCGTGGACCGCGCCCAACTCCTCAAGCTGACCGCGCCGGAGATGACCGTGCTCCTCGGCGGCCTCCGCGTTCTCGGGACCAACACCGGCGGTTCCGCCCACGGCGTCTTCACCAAGAAGTCCGACGTGCTAACCAATGACTTCTTCGTCAACCTCCTCGACATGGCCACCGAATGGAAACCCGCCTCGCCCGAGGCCGAGACCTTCGAGGGCCGCGACCGCGCGACCGGCGAACTCAAGTGGACCAGCACCCGCGTGGATCTCGTCTTCGGCTCGAACTCCATCCTCCGCGCCCTCGCCGAGGTCTACGCCGAGAACGGCAACGAGGAAAAATTCGTCAAAGACTTCATCGCCGCCTGGACCAAAGTGATGAGCCTCGACCGCTTCGACCTGGCCTGATCCACCCCTGCGAGTCATGTTCCTCCGCGGGGCTGCCCCATGAAAATCCTGCTCGTCGAGGATGATCCGGGGATTGCGGACGCGCTGGAGTATTCGCTCAAGGCGGCCGGGCATGAGGTCGTCCGGACGGCGCAGGGAAAAGCCGCGGTGGCGCTGGCCGCGGCGGCCGGGCCGATTCGGTTATCCTGCTGAGTCACAATCCCGACTACGCCGAGCTTATGCGCGATGACCGAGTCGGCCTCGTGCTCAGCGGCCACACCCACGGGGGTCAGTGCGTTTTCCCCCTTCTAGGCGCGCCGGTTATTCCCTCGCGTTACGGCCAGAAATACGCGTCGGGTCTTTGCCGCGCGCCCGTGGCCAAAGTCTTCGTCACCACCGGCGTTGGCCACAGTGCCCCGCCCGTCCGCATCAACTGCCCGGCCGAAGTCGCCCTGCTCACACTGACCCGATGGGCCGAGGGCTGAGGCCTCGCGGTGTTGATCAGATTTCCTCGTGGTTCCACCGGAGCGCCCATTAACCTTCCGGCGGCTCCTCCTCACGCCCGCCAACTGATGTCCTCCCCGTCCGCGCCTCCGCGCCATCGCCGTCGCTCCATGGTCACCCTGGCTGTCTCGCGGGCGATTGACGACTCCGAGTCCGGATTGATGAACAATCTTTTCCCGGTCATTCGCGCCTCACTCGACCTCACGCTGGCCCAACTTGGCCTGCTCTCCGCCATTCCGCGGTTCGCCCGCATGATTTTCGGCCCGGTCTGGTCGATGATGGCCGACCGCTGGGGCCGCAAAAGCGTGCTCGTTTTTGCCACCGGTGGCTGGGGCGTCTGGACCGGTCTCGTCGGCCTGGCGCAAAACTTCGAACAACTGCTCATCCTCTACGCCATCGGCGCGATCGGCACGGTGGCCGGCGAACCCATCGCCAACGGTCTCATTGCCGATCATTACCAGAGCAAGGAACGAGGCAAGGCCTACGGCTGGCTGCGCAGTCTCTCCTCCTTCGGTTCGCTCGCCCTCACCCCGCTCATCGCCTTCTTCGCCCGCGATCCCGAGGGCTGGCGCTATGGTCTCTACACCATGGGTGCCTTCAGCGTGCTCAGCGGCGTGGCCATTTTTTTCTGGGTTGATCAGCCGGTCAAAACCGGAACCGCCGTCCGCGACGCCCCCAACTTCAACTGGCATGACGTCGTGGCGCTCTGGCGTATCCCCACTTTTCGGCTCCTCGCGGGCAGCGTCATCTTTATCACCAGCATCGTCATGATGTCCTTCATGGTGACGTTCTTTGTCGAGGTGCGCGGCTGGACCACGTCCGACGCCAACTACCTGCAGGGTGCCTTCACCGCCGGCTGGATGCTCAGCTCGCTCTTGGGCGGCTTTCTTGGCGACTGGTTCGAGCGACGCCTCGGCGGCCGCGGCCGCATCATTCTCATGCAACTCTACTTGGCAGCATTTTCCGTTGCCAGCCTGATGGTGTTCCAATTCGACTGGGGCCGCGGACTGTTTCCGTTTGTCATCCTGTTTCTCTTTGGTCTCCTCGGTTCCATCGGCTTCTCGGGTGTCGTGCTTCCCGTGGTTTCCCACGTCGTGCCGGCCGTCGCGCGGGCCACCGCTTTCGCCCTGCTCTTCTCCTTTCTCCAAGGCATGTTCGCCGGCCTGCTCTCGCTTGCTGCCGGGCGGCTGGCCGATCACATCGGTTTGCAAAGCCTCATGCTCTGGATGGTGAGCGTGCCCTACGCCATCAACGCGGTCTATTGGGCATCCCTCCTGCGCACCTACCCCCGTGACCGCGCTGCTCTCGATGGCCTCGAGGTCCGGGGGCCCTGAACCGGCTCGCGTCCCGCCCGCCGGCCTGCCTGTATTGACTGTTTCTCCGCAAATGGGGTGGTGTTGGTTGCGGGCTTGCGGTCGGGTGGACTGATGAGGATGCTTCGTGTTTATGGGTGCGGTTGAAGCAGTGGTCAGGCCGGAATGCGCGGATGCGGATTACGCGCAGTTTGCCGAGCGCAACCTGGACAAGATGTCGTGGTTGTATCCGCTGGTGAACAACAAGCTGGGTGCGCTGCTGTGTTTGCAGTTGCGGCACGAGCATTTGTTTTTCATGAAGGACGGACGCGTGGTGGACGAGATTGGCTACGGGGAGAACGGGAAGCGCTTTCATGAGCGTGACATGGGCAAGGTGATGCAGACGCCCGAGGAGATCACGGCGCAGGGCTACTGGTTTGTCGCGCCGCGTTACAATGCATTGGCGGCTTACGAGGCCCTCGGGCAGGTGCAGGATGGAGCTTACTACTCGGTCTTCAGCAACCAATGCCAGGACTGGGCCAACCGGGTGCGGGCCAAGTCAGCAGAGATTGAAAAGGCGGAGAACCTCGTGCCGCCGCCGGGTCGGGAGGCGTATGCTCCGCTCTACAAAGAGGTGGCGCCCACCGTTCCGGCGGCGTGGTATTTCGGCATGATCGCGGTGGTCGTCGGCGTGCTCGGGTTGGGCGCGCCCATGGCGACCGGATACCATTACCTCCGCTTCGTGGCCCTGCTGCTCGTGGCCATCGGGATCTCGGACATCGTCTACGCCTTCTCCTCGCACGCTTGGCGCACGTTTCTTTCCACCGTGTTCTTCGGTCTGCTTTCCATCGCCGGCGGCGCGCTTATCTGGACCAACGATCACTTTCTCCTCGTTCGGAGCAATGGCGTGCTCGCGCTGGTTCTCGCCGCGGTCGGCCTGGCGCGCATTGGCGTGGCTATTTCCAGTCGGCCGTTCATCGCGTGGCTCGGCACCTTCCTGACCGGGATTTTCCTCCTCCTTACGGCCTGGGTGGCGTGGGGGCATAAGGACGGCTCCGCCGCGGGGTGGTTGCTCGGCGCGTCACTCTCGTTCTCCTTCATCGCCGCCGGCGCTTCCACCATCTGGCTCAACTGGCGATTGAGCAGGGAGCGTGGAGCGTAGCACGGGGGAGAGAAAAGGCGGGGTCAGAGGGGTTCCCAATCGGCAAACGTCGCGGCCTGCCCGACGTAGTTTTCCGTTTCGTCGAGGAGATTGAAGACGGTGGCCCGCAGGATGCGAAAACGCCGGCCCTTCCGGCTGATGCGAATGCCGGCGTAATTCGCGATGAACCCGTGGCCCGCGACTTCCTCGAGCAGTCGTTTGCGCTCGTCGCGGTGCACTGGTTCGGCGCTGGCGCTCGAGGGTTGCCCGACCAGTCCATCCCACGATGTCTCGAAGAGGGTGAGGGCGGACTGGTTGGCGTAGCAAAAAACATGGTCGGTGCCCGACGGGCCGAGGGCGGCAAGGACGACAAAGGGGGCAGCGAACAGGTCTTCCACCGCGCGTGACGGGTCGCCCGGCGGAATGAGATCGCGGCCGAGCCAGCGGCGGTAGTTTTCGAGGATCAGGCAAGTTGGACGCACCAAAGCCTTGTGCGGGACCGGAAGAGGAATACTCATGAGCGTGTTGCCTCGACACGGAGGAAAACGAAGGGCGTCTCCAGGCCGTCCGCATCGGCATGAAGTTTGTCATGGCTTCGCATCGCACCGCGCAAGGCGCCAGGGGCGAACCGCCGGGGCACGACGGCACCAACGTTGTGGATGTCGCGCAGCATCGAGGCGGTGTTCGCATGGCGAAGCCGGAACGTCCTGATTTCGTGCCGCCCGACCTGCCATCCGCCGGAGGCGAGCAGGCTGAGCCATTCGCCCGTGTCGCGCCAGGCAAAAGGCGCGGCGGCGGGGCAGGCGGCGAAAAAATCTTCCATCGTCCCGCGGACAAACCATCCGGCCATCAGCCGGGCGCCCGGGGCCGAGGCTGCATGCCATCGTGCGAAGGTCGCGAGCGGATCGGGCAGCCATTGGACGAGGCTGCTGCTGAAAATCCAGCGCCACGCAGGTCCGGTCGGTGGCGCGTCGGCGTCGGCGACCAACCAGCGGACCTGCGGAAACGCGCGGCTTCCCCGCTCGACCATTTTCGGCGAACGGTCGGTCGCAACCAATTGTTCTGCGCGGTCCGCCAGATACCGGGTGAAAAGCCCGGTGCCCGCACCGAGTTCGAGGGCCGGACCGTCGATGCGCTCCGGCAGCCAGTCGGCGAGCCACGCCGCAGCCTCCGCTTGCACCCGCGCATGGGTGTTGTAAATCCCGGCGCGCCGGTCGAAGTCAGGCAGGGGGGAAGTCATTCACCCCGCATCCTGCTGCAACGCGGCCGCAGCGGCGAGCAAACGGTCAAGGTCGTGGGCGGCTTCGATCACCACCAGCGAGGGCAGGACTGACTGCAAGGCGGCGGGGTCGAGCAGCGGGTCATTTCGTCCAGCCACCGCCAAGCTGCCGGGCGGCAGGAGCAGAGGAAGGGTCGCTGGTGCGAGTATCTGTTCAAGGCCCCAGACGAGGGCAGCCGCATCGGGAGCCGGCTCGTTCTGCCGCGGAGCCCGGCCGATCAGGCGGTGAAAATCTGCCACGGCGCCTGCCGGGTCGCGTTTGAGTTGCCGCAGTTGCTGGCGGATCCGTGTGGTGGCCATCGCCCCGCCGAGGCCGCTCTCCTTCTTCAGATCCACAAACGGCGCGAGGAGGAGGCGCGGACGCGGATCATCCGTGGTCAGCAGAAGACTGGCGCCGAACGAAAACCCGCCGAGCATGGCGGCCTTTGCCTCGTGGGCACAGGCCAGTGCATCCGGACCGGAATCGACCGCCTCGTGTTGCCAGTCAGGGAAGGCCCGCTCGGCGGCCTCCAGCATGACTGCTGCGGGGATGGACCAACCGGAAATCCAGAAGATGACGCGGTCGGTCACGCGGGCCCCGCCGCTAGTATCCGTAGTAGCCCCAACCACCCCAACCGCCGGGCATCGTTTCCATCTGCGCGGCCATCATGTTCTGGTCGGAGATCTGCTGCTGGGTCACGAGGGTCGAGTAGCGTGAGTAGGCCGCCTGATCGCCGATGTAGGCGAAGTTGCCTTCGGGATCGGCATAGACATACCAGACTTTCTCGCCGCGGATCTCGCGCTGGATCGTGTAGGGCTTGAGGGTCGCGAGGGTTTCCTGGCGTTTGGGCGTGTTGGCCGGGATGACCTTGAAGCCTGCAGCGGAGAGCAGTTGCTCATTGTTTTTGCGATCGGCTTTTTCGATGGCGGCGCATCCGGTGAGGAGGGCGGCCACGAGGGCGAGGGGCAGAAGAGTTTTCATCGAGGGAAGGTTGACTTGGTCGGCCCGTCCCGCCAAGCGGAATTTCCGGCGGCCATTTCGTGGTTTCCTCGGCGCTGAAACTCTGTTTTTTTAAGCCTTCAGCCCATGAAATCCACCTCATTGACCCAAAGCCCCGCCTGGGAGGCGCTGCGGCAGCACCACGGCCAGATCGCCAACTTGCACCTTCGCGACCTCTTCGCAGCGGACCTGGCGCGGGCCGGAAAATTCACCGCCGAGGCGTCCGGACTTTTTCTTGATTACTCGAAGAACCGCGTGACGGCGGAAACCATGGGGCTGCTTTTCGCTCTGGCCGAGCAAGCCGGTTTGCGGGACCGCATCGCCGCCATGTTCCGCGGGGACAAGATCAACACGACGGAGAACCGCGCCGTCCTGCACGTGGCCCTGCGCGCGCCGCGCGGCCAGAGCATTCTCGTCGACGGCACGGATGTCGTCCCGGGGGTTCATGAGGTTCTGGACAAAATGGCTGCCTTTGCCGGACGCGTGCGCTCCGGGCAGTGGCTCGGGCACACGGGCAAGCAGATCCGCCAAGTCATCAACATCGGCATCGGCGGGTCCGACCTCGGGCCGGTCATGGCCTACGAGGCGCTCAGGTTCTACAGCGACCGAGCGATCGGTTTTCACTTTGTCTCCAACGTGGACAGCGATGACTTCGCCGAGGCCGTGCAGGGGCTCGATCCGGCGGAGACGCTTTTCATCATCTCGTCCAAGACGTTCACGACCCTCGAAACCATGACCAACGCGCACACGGCCCGCGCCTGGATCCTCGCCGCGCTCGGCGGTGACGAGGCCGCCATCGCGAAGCATTTCGTGGCCGTCTCGACCAATGCCGAGAAAGTCTCCGCCTTCGGCATCGACACGGCCAACATGTTCGGCTTCTGGGATTGGGTCGGTGGGCGTTACTCCATGGACTCCGCCATCGGACTCTCCACCATGCTGGCCGTCGGGCCGGACAACTTCCGTGCTTTGCTCGCCGGCTTCCACGAGATGGACGAGCATTTCCGCACCGCGCCCTTCGAGCAGAATCTGCCCGTCATCATGGGCCTGCTGGCCCTCTGGTATGCGGATTTCTTCGGCGCCCAGACGGCGGCCGTGCTCCCTTACGAGCAGTATTTGAAGCGCTTTCCGGCTTATCTCCAGCAGTTGACGATGGAGAGCAACGGCAAAAGCGTGACCTTGGACGGACGCCATGTGGATTACGACACCGGTCCGATCTACTGGGGCGAGCCGGGGACCAACGGCCAGCATTCCTTCTACCAACTCATCCACCAAGGCACGCACCTCATTCCCTGCGACTTCATCGGCTTCGCCCAAACACTCAACCCGCTGGGACGGCACCACGATATTCTCATGGCCAACATGTTCGCCCAGGCGGAGGCGCTGGCTTTCGGCAAAACGGCGGAACAGGTCCGGGCCGAGGGCACGGACGAATCCATCGTCCCGCACCGCGTCTTCGAGGGCAACCGCCCGTCGAACACCATTCTGGCCGCCGTGGTTGACCCCCAGACGCTCGGGCGCCTCGTTGCGCTCTACGAGCACAGCGTTTTCACCCAGGGCGTGATTTGGCAGATCAATTCCTTCGACCAGTGGGGCGTCGAGCTCGGCAAGGTTCTGGCCCAGCGCATCATCCCCGAGCTGGAAAGTCCGTCCGCCCCCGATCTGCAGCACGACGGCTCGACCAACGCGCTCATCGGCCGCTATCGCCGGATGAACTCACGGTCGTGAAACCTTCCGCCCTGCGTCTACCCGTCCTCGCTCTTGCGGTGGTCGGTCTCGTCCTTGTGCTGGCCGGTTGCGACACGCCGGCCAAAACCGCACAGACTCTGGCCAATGACATCGTGGCTTACTCCGCCGACCCGCAACCCGAGACGGCGGTGCGGATCGAAGCTGATTTCGCCCGCCTCGACGCACAGATCGAAAAGCTGCGCGCCGGGGGCCAGGAGGTGGAAGCTGGCGCATGGCAGCAGGAGCGCGACGCTTTGAAGCTTCGCTTTGCCGCCGCGCGCATGGCTGGCAACCTGCAGGGGGTGAAGAAGGCGGCGGAGGATCTGGGCAAGTCCTTCCGCCAGGCCGGTGAAGCTTTCGGCGAAGCCTTCAAGGACAAGCCCCCCGCCGAGTAAGGCGCGGTCCGGCGCAGGGCCGTTCATTTTCGTCTCCGTATTTGTCGCGGACTGCTTCATGCTCTTGACCCCCCAGTTTGGGGTTTTCATGATTCTCGACCCCTCCAGCGTGACAGCCGAACAGCGGACCCAGGCTGCCCAACTTCTGGCCCAGTGGCCCATCTTCCGTGGTCTGCCCGGCGCGCTTTGTGAGGAGATCGTCGCCGAGTCGGAGTTTCGCTTCCACCGTGGCGGTGAGCATATCCATCCCGAGCATGACGTTGTCGGCATGGTTGTCTCCGGTCACCTCTTCCTTTGCCGCAGCGGCCTCGACGCCATGTCCGGCATTCTGCTCAACATCGGCCCCGGGCTCTCGCTCGGATTGTCCTGGGTTCTCTCCGGGTCCGACCACCTGCCCAATGTCACGCTCCACGCGGGCACCGATGCCCTGCTGCTGCGCATCTCGGGCGCCAGTCTGCGGACGCGATTTTTCGAGGATCTGGGCTTTTGGCGCCGGGCCCTTGTTCAGGTGACCATGGGTTTCGAGCGGGCCATCGATCATCTCTCCCTGCGGACGGCGGAAGTGCTCACGGCCGGCGAGGACACCGTGTCGGTCCTCATGCGATCGCTCGACCTGCGCGATCAGGAGACGGAGGCGCACTGCCGGAGGGTGCAAACCCTGAGCCTTCTCATCGCCCGCACGATGGGAGTGGCGAAGGCCACGCAGCGGGAGATCGAGCTGGGCGCACTCGTCCATGACATCGGCAAGATCGGCGTGCCCGACAGCATTCTGCGCAAAGCGGGCAACCTCTCCCCCGACGACTGGGCCGTCATGCGCACCCACCCGGCCCTCGGATTGCAAATTGTCGGTGGTATCGCCTACCTCGAGCAGGCGACGGCCATCGTCGGGTATCATCATGAACGCTGGGATGGCTGCGGCTATCCGCAGGGTGTAGCTGGCGAGCATATTCCGCTGGCGGCCCGCATCTTCGCCGTGGCCGATGTCTACGATGCGCTGACCACGGCGCGAATTTACAAAAAAGCGTGGACGGCGGAGGAAGCCCGGGACGAAATTCTGCGCGAGTCGGGTCAACGCTTTGATCCCAACGTCTGCGCCGCCTTCACATCCTGCTTTGATGAGGTCCGGCAGATTCCGGCCATTCCGCGCTTTTGAGGAGCGCTCGCGTCGGGATGAGAGCAACCCGCGCACTTGCCTGGTTTCTGGCCGGCGTGCTCCTGGCGCTGTGGGTCGGTCAATCCCGGGCGGCAGACCATCAGCACGGTCCCACCGGCACGTATACCGAATGGCATTGGCCGGAGCCGCCGCCTGACGGGGGCTACGAAGGTTTCGAGCATCGGCTGGTCATTGAGCGTGAGCCGCCGGGGGACGTCGGATATTTCTGGTCGCATCAAGTCGAATTGCAGGATGGCGACACGGCGTATTTCGGCCTGCAGACCCTCGGGAGACGGCCCGATGGCAGCGAGGGGAAGGTGGCGATCTTCTCGATTTGGAAAGCTCTCGCTGCCCGCGGCCCCGGCGTCGCCCAGCCGTTCTCCGGGGAAGGGGAGGGATATCAAACCTTGATCCCCTACGATTGGAAGCCGGGGCAGGGGTATCGCCTGCGCATGTTTTGGAGCGGGGAGAACCGCCGCGGAACGGAATGGTCGGCCACCGTCTGCGATGAAACCACGGGCGAAGTCTCGCTCATCGGGACCATCACGGTGCCGAAGAAATGGGGAGGCTTGGGGGCGTGGTCGGTCATGTGGTCCGAGCGCTACACCGGGCCCGAAGTTCGGACTTGTGATGATGTCGGCTATTCCCGCGTGACCTTCACGGCACCCACGGCGGATGGCGGCAGCGTCAGGCCCGACCGCCACCATAGTTACGTCACCGCCCCCGCGAATTGCCCTAGCTCCCGGGTGATCGAGCAGGGCGGCCGCTTCCGTCAGGAGATGGGTATCCCCGAGCAGACGTGCAGAAGGCCGCGGTCGGCGGTTCAGGGGGTTGGTGTGATCGTGGCAAATGGAGAGCGGCCGAAACCGGACTCATCGGGTTTGGTCGTCGGAATGGTCTGGGTGAACCAAGTGTGAGCGTAGGAATGGGCGTCCAAGAGACTGCCCCCCGGCGGCGGCGTGATGTATTTGAGATGGATGCCCTCCGGTGGAGATTCCTCAGTCAGTCCAACGACAAAAGGCGAGGTGATGTAAAAATCCATGCTGCTGCAAGCCTTCGGCACGTCCACGGTCAGTTCCTGATCCGGCGCCGGCGTGTCCAAAATGGTCACGTGCATGTTGGCCGGCGCCATATTCATCATTTTCAAACGCAACGCCGCACGAGACACCACAAATCCTCCCGCGCTATGTCCGATCAAGTGCAGGGGCTTGGCCGGATCGATCTGCTTATCCCAGATCATCTGAGCGATCCGGAAGGCCAAGAGATCCCCGACCTCCCTGGCCTGACTCGGAATGCCCGCCAGATCCGCGAGAAACTTTCCCACCTCATTCCCCGGATCAATCCCGTGCATCCTTCCGGGCATCGCCGCGGCGGACCAGTCCACCAGGCCGATGTTCGGCGCCGCAGAGCCCAGTCGTTCCAGCAGAACCTTGCGCATCTCCCGCATCCAGGGACTGTCAAGGCCCTCCCCGGTCTGGATCGCACCGTCATGCAAACCGTGGGCGATGATGATCGTCCCATTCGGAACGAGGTCCGGGTCTGGTATCCAGGGACCGCCTGTTTCATCCACCAGCGCCCCTTGCGCCTGCAGCTTGCTCCGTGCCTCGGGATCACTCGGGGCACTGAAAGAAAGCCAACCCAGCGTCCCGGCCGAAGCTGCGATGACAAAAGGCAGGCGCCCCAGCAACACCCGCCCCAAAAAGATCAAACCCACCCCGCCTAGCGCCAACGCCTCGCTCGTCACATTTGGACCTCCACCCACGGCCCGATGCTTGTGGCTCGCCTTGGCCTTGTCTTCGCGCACCTGATAGAATTGCTCGGCCGTTTCAGCTTCAAAATACCAGTCCACCACCTCACCCAAGAGTTGGTCCTCCGTCGCAGACACGATCGGCAGCGCTTCCTCGGGCGTCACCTTGGCCAGCAACTCGCTCCGCGCGTTTTCCAGCATCGAGATCTGCCTCGCGAAGCGCGCCGTGCGTCGGTTGAGCTCCTGCATATAGCGCAGCGATTGAAGCAGCACGATGCCCAGCGGCAGCACAACTCCCGCGACACCGAGGAAAGCCTCGATCCGATAATCCCCCAGCATCCGCATCCATTGCGGCGCCCGACTGCTCATGGTCAGGATCACCCCGGCTGCCCCGAGGGCCAGCATCACATCCATCAGCACCGTGGCCCATTTCGTGAAATGCTTCCGGCTCTCTTCCGCGCTCTGCTTCGCCTTTCGGTAATAGGCCAACTGATCATCCAACCGATTCTTGATCCAAGTTTCCCTCCACTGCGGCCAGGCTTGTTCGTGGGCTTCATCGTGCGTTTCAATGATGGGCTTCAGGTCAGGGATCGCCGCCAACACCCGGCGCGCGGGCAGCACGGGAAAGATCGCCGCCGTCATCTGACTTCGCGCCACCTCGGCGACCAAACGCGCCCGTGCCCAGGTCCGCTGCATCCCCCGCCAGCGCATCCACCACAAAGCCCCGATCAAGCACAGCACGGCCGCCAGCGTCCCAAGGGCCGCCGCCGCAGGCGGCAAGCCCAGAGATCGCCGAATGAGCCAAAGGGTGGGCATCATCACCGCCAGCGCTTGAATCAGAGTCATCCAGCGCGACCATGAGCGCGCCATCGGTGCCGCCCTGAGGGCCAGCCCATCCATACGTTGCTGGATCACATCAAGGGAATCCCCCGCCGTGACCCCGGCGGCTGATTTCAGATCGGCCAGCCAACCTGGCGCCGACGTTTCGGGGGTGGCTTTAGCTTCCATGATCGAATGAGATTGAGTGCGAGGCGCTGAGATTGACGCTGACCACTAGGCTGTCCGTCAGCAACCGGCAACAGCCAAACGTCGTGCATTCAGGAACCCCCGTTGGTCACGGGCCACGGGGATCACTCACTTGAAGGGTGCCGGCACAAATGGCCGCCTTTGCCCCTCGTCCGCGACTTTGCGGTGCCGCGGGTTTCTGTCTTGGCCTCGGGACTAGCAGCCCTCCGGCTCGTTGGCGTAGCTTTGCTGATACCCGCCGCCAGTGGTCTCGCAACCGGTGAGGCAGCAGATGGAAAGGATACCGACAACGACGAGGATGCTTTTGATGATGGTCATGGCGTCGAGACCAATAGCCGCGGTAACCGGTCTTTGACTAGCCAAATAGGTTCCAATTTTTTCTGCGCTCCGCCGGGACCCTGCGGTGGAGAGAACTCGGCTCGGGGTAACACAGAGGTCAGGCCAGGAAGTCGCCCACATGCAGGACCACGGAGCGGTCGTAGTCTTTGGTTGGCTCGTCGAGGAGGTCGTAGGCGACGAGGTTCGGGTGCTGTTTGGCGGCGTCGTTCCGCTGGGGGGCAAAGGTCCAATCGGTCATCCAATAGTAGGCCGCCCACCGTTTGTGTTCCATGCGCGAGAGACGCTCGACTTGCACGGGGCTGAGGCTGTCCCACTGGGCCTTCGTGATCGTCCCCGGATCCCACCCGGCGGCGCGAACTTTGAAGGGAATGTGATCCGCTTGGGAGCGGCTGGCCCCTTTTTGCTCCTCGCTCAAGTCCTCCCACGGGCGGAATGTGGCTTTGCCCTCGAGGTTCCGGGCGAGAGCTTCATTCCCGGCGGCGCGGGCCTCGGCGATTTGCGCATGGGTCTCGCGGATCCATTTTTCGTGAATCGTTCGCGCCGTCCGGTCGAGCGACTCGCCGATGACCGCTTCGTAGCCGCAGACATCTCCCGGCTGCGGGAGAAAACCGATGCAGTCCTTGAGCCGGCGATGGCGGGCGACCATCGAGCGAAGCGGTGAGTCGGACGGGGCAGTGATGAGGATCCGCAAGTTTGAGCGATCCGATGTCTGCTCGAGGAGTTCTAGCGTGCGGGAGTAACCGCTGTTTCCTTCAGCCAGAGCAGGGAAGATGTTGAAACGGCCCGGGGTGGAAGCCAGAAGATCCGTCACTTGGCGGGAGAAGTGCTCCTCGTCCACCAGGTCCACCGCGTCGAGGTCCATGCACTGGGTGATGCCGGGGAACTGTCTCATGAGCATGGCCAAATCGCGCGAAGCACTGGGGCCGACGAGGTGGAGGTGGACTCGCCGATCATCGGTGAAATGCCCGAGCAAGGCGTATTCAAAAGCCAGGGCCCGCCCGAGACTGCAGAGACCGGGCAGCACAACATGGACTTCGCCTTCGTCGGACTCGGGGGCAAAGTCGCGGATGGTTTGCCGCGCGATGTTGCGCGCCTCGCTGAAAACCCTTACCGGGCCTCCGCTGGTCGCCGGGGCGTCCTGCGCCCGGTGCCGCCAATACAAATCGCACAGCGAAGCCCTGTTGCCGTGGGCGTGCACCGAGGGCACTCCGAGTTCCACGGCGGCCATGCTGATGATCAAGTTGTGCTCGTCGTCCGAGGTGGTCACAGCCACCTGCGCGGCTTTGGCGGCGCCGGCTTGGGCCAGCACACTCGCTTTCGTGGCGTCGCCGCAGACGACCAGAAAACCTTCGGCCTCGAGAACTTCGGCCCGGTCGGGGTCGCTTTCGATCAGCACAACCTGCCGCCCGCGTTCTTCCAAGTCCTTGGCAAGCACGGTTCCCTTGCGGCCAGCCCCGCAGATTACGGTGTGCCCGGTCAGGCGGCGGGCGCGAAAGTGGTTCCACTGACGTTGGAACAAGGCCACGCCCACGCGGAAAATGGCACCGAGCATGGTGAGCGGGGCCAACCATCTCGCCACCTCCAAGGTCCACGGCAGAGGGGCTTCAGCCGTGGTATTCCATGGAAAATAGTTCCAATAGAAGAGCTGGACCGCCCGATAGGCTGCGACCGGAAGTCCTCCCGCGTCGTTGAAGGATAAAAAGCCCCACGTGCCGAGCACGAGGGAGACCACGGCGGAAACGAGGAGGATGGCTCCGAAGTGGCTGCGAATCCTCCACCACATGCCGGTTACTCCGACCTTTTGAAGAGGTCGGCCGTTTCCGCCGCCTCCTCCGCGACACGTTTGGCGGCCGCGGCAAAGCCGGGGTCAGCCGGATCCACGACGTCCTCCGTCTCATCCTCGGTGCGGATCCATCCGACCAATTGATCGTTCATGAAATTGAAAATATTCGTCACCTTACCGGTCTTCTTCTCCGTGGCCTGGCCCTCGCGCACCTGGAAAACCGAACGGAGGCTTCCCTTGGGGGTCCAATAATAAAAGGTGAATGTGCCGTCGGCCTCGCCCGTGGAGTCCACCAGCATGACGCGCATCAGGCTTTTCCCATCGAACCACCCGAGAGCATAATGTTCGCGGGAGCCGCCGTGTTCGGGAAGCTCCCGCCGGGCCTCCTGCCAGGCGCCGTCATCGGACTTGGCCTTCCAATCCTCACGCAGCGTCGCAAAGCTCTCCGCTTCCAAAACAACTTCCGCCAGCTTGGGCAGGAGGGCTTCGATGCTCGCGCGTTTGGCATCGTCCTCGGGCATGGCTTCCGCGGCAATCTCCGCCGCGGTGCGGGCATAAGCCACAGCCTCCGCCGCGCGGTTGTCGGCCCACAGATTGAGGGCTAGGGCTTGGTTGGCCGCCGCCAGCTCCGCCTTCGCCCCGGGTTGCTCGGTTTCCAGCAGGGTGATGTTCCGGCGCTGGAGCGCCTCGGCCTCCTTTCGGTCATCGAGGGCCCCATAAATGCCGGCCAGCAGGCCGCGGGCTTCGATCGTTTGAAGGTCACCCGCGCCGAGTTTGGCCTCCCGGATCTTGAGGCAGCGGTCGGCCAGGCCCCGGGCCGTTTCGTTGTCGTCGGCGAGGAGAAGCCGACTGGCCTCGATGAAGAGATTCACCGCATAGCCGGTATCATCCGCTCCCACCGCCTTCCCCTGTTCTTCCAAACGTCTAAGCACAAGCTTCTTGGCTCCCTCGGTATCGCCTCTCGCCTCCAGCAGTTCGCCGAGTCTTTCGAAGCTGTCGAGCGTGTCAGGCTGGGCCGCGCCGATGGTGCGGATGCGGGTCTCGAGGACTTTCCGGGTGAGGATTTCGGCCTCGTCCAGATTCTCCGGCGACTTACTCCGGGTCAGCAGTCCGGCCAGGATCGTGGCCTGGGCCAAGGTGGGCGGCGCATCCGGGCCGACCGCGCGCTCCGAGGAGGCGAACGCCCGGCGCGCCAGAGCGATCGCCCCCGGATAGTCGTCCTGATCCTCCCGCACGAAGGCCAGCATGATCACCGGATTCAAAGTCTCCTCGTGATCCGGTCCGAGCGATTTTTCGCGGGCGGCCAACACCTTGCGGTAAACTTCCTCCGCCTGGGGGAATTTTTTCTGGGAGTTGAGCGCATAAGCCAGATCCAGCATGGCGGACAGCGTCTCCGGGGCCTCCGGGCCGGATTTTTTTTCGTTGGCCTCCACCACGCCGCGGAAAAGTTTGAGCGATTCCTCTTGTTCGGCTTCCTCACCACTTATGAGGCTGCGGGCCAGCGCGAGCGTTGCCTCCAAGGTGGCCGGATCATCCGGTCCGAGTTCGCTCTCCTGCACTTCGAGGACGGAACGGTTCAGCTCGCGGCCCTCCTCGGGGGGAACAACCTTCGCGAGACTGGTCATGAGGGCGAGCGTGGCCGGGTTCTTCGGGCCAAGCGCGGCATTGCCTTTGGCCCAATCCACGGCCTCGGAGAGTATTCTCCTGGGTTCCGTGCTCATCACATCGCGGTCATACATGGCCATGGCCAGCGCGTTGGTGGCGGCGGCCCAAGCGGCCGGATCCTCCGTGCGGTCGAGCAGGGTGAGGCGCTCGGCTTGGGCGGTGATGGCCTCGTTGACCAGACCCGCAGCCAGTTGAGCCTCGGCCAAACGCTGGAGGGCGTCGGCGAGGTTGCGCTTCCCGCCGGCCCCTGTGCTGGCCCGCGCCGCAGCCACGGCCTGCTCGGCTTGGACGATGGCCTCCCGCACGGTGTTGCGGACTTCTTCGACGGATTGGTTGCTGGCCTGCGCCACATTTTGCTCCGCCTGCAGGGCGATTTGCTGCATGTCGCCTGCTCCGGCCTTGCGCAAGCGGGCCTGCTCGGCGAGCAGTTGTTCAATCAAGGCTCCCTGACGCGCGAGTTGATCGTTGGTCGCGGCAATGACCTTGGCTTGCTCGCCCTGGCGGCCGAGCAGGAAAATTCCGCCGCCGATGGCAATAACCGCCGCGGCCACGGCGACGATGAGCGTGAGGCGCCGACGCCCGCGTTCCTTGGCCAGTTCCTCGCGCAGGTTCTCGACCGAGAGCTGGAGCTCGCGCGTGCGGGTCGAAAGTTCCTCGGGTGTGGCAAATTCGTAGAAAAGCTCGTCGCGTTGCAGGAGGCGGGCGCGGTGGTCGAGTTGGAGTTGCTGCTTGTCCTCCGGCTCGGGATCGTGCTTGTCGAAAGGGAAATCCTTGCCGCAAAGAAAGACATAGCACGGGAGCTTCAACTCCATCGCGATCTCGTATTCCATCTGCGTGAAACTCCGGCGGTCCGGCCCCGGGATCACCGGCTGAGGCTCGGCCCCGTAATAGAAGCCCGCGAGATGCACGACGGCGTCGCACGTCAGGATTTTCGTCCGCAGCATGTCGCGCACGGATTTGTAGTCGGGCGGGAAATCGTCCTGCACGATCGGCAGGCACTCCATCCGCCTGAGCCCCTCGGAAACCAGCCCCCGGGCGGTGCGAAGGTCGCGACTCGTGGCGCTGACGAAAATGCGTGGGACGGGTTGCATGGGCGGAAATCCTAACGGAGCCCGGCTGGCTGGCAAGCTGGTTAGCGGGTCCCTCTGGGTGCCGGGGACGGGGCTGGAGCGCTCTCCGGCTTTCCGACCAGCATCCGGCCGACAAACGTCCCGCCGAAGCCCTCCATCTTCGTGCGCACGTCGGTCATGGTCAGGGTTGTTTCATCGAGCAGGCCGTTAACTTTTTTCAGACTGGTATCGAGTTTGAGATTCACGTTGGTCACGGTTTTGGTCAGCTCGTCGGTGAGACCTTGGAGCCGGTCCAGGCTGACGTTGAGCGAGGTGAGGGCCTCGTCGATTTTGCCGTCCTCGCCGACTTGGAGTTTCAGGCTGGTGGTCACGCCTTCGACATTTTGCAGGGAAGCGGCGGCGGATGGAACAGCCTCTGCGAGTTCCTGCATGACCGACTTGGTGCGGCCTTTTTGCGGTTCGGTGAATTGACGGATCGTGGCGTCGATCTGGTTTCCGAGCTTCACGTATTGCTCCATGATCGCGTTCATGTCGTTCTTGGGCTGCTCCTTCTGCAGCACGAGGGTGGGGGGCTGGCCGGCCTTGGGCTTGACCGCGGTGATGGCGTCCGGGGCGGATGAAAGGTCGAGGGTGATCGAACTCGGGGCGAGGGCCGACTGGACCACGCCCGCTTTGACGATTCCGATCGGGGCGAAGCGCCACTGGGCGAACGTGTCTTTAACGCCGGCGACGAGATGGAACTGCGCCTGGCCATCGGGCCCGAGCGAAGGCGTGACCTTGCGCACATTTCCGATCACGGCCCCGGCGCAACGGAGCTCCGAGCGGGGACCGAGACCCAGTAGGTCGTTCGAAGTAAAATGAATCTCCGAGGACTGACTCCAGACTCCCAGGCTGTCTTTGGTGATTTGAATGCCGATCCATGCACCCGCGATGGTCAACACGCAGAGCAGGACGACGATGGTTTGGATTTCGAGTTTCTTTTTCAATGGTTTCGGGTGGTGAAGGCTTGAAGGTGCTCATTTTGGGCCGCGTCCTCGCTGCGCACCAGCGTGTGTTCCGTGCCGTGGAGAAGGAGAATATGCGTGGCGATGCGCCGGGCGAAGTCCAGATCCTGCGTGGCCACAACAATCCCGGTCAGGACCCCGGTTCGGACGAGGGTGACCAGAAGTTCCTCCACCAGAGCCTTCTTCGCGGGCGCCAAGGCGGCCACGGGCTCGTCGGCGATCAGGAGCCGGGTCCGGCCGGAGAGGGCCCGGGCCAGGGAGACGCAACGCTTGTCACCTTCGCTCAACTGATGGACCTCCTCGTTTTCGAGGTGTCCGCAGCCGACCAAGCGCATGCGCAGCCGGACCTTTTCCTGCAACTCTCCATCCAGGTCCAACCCGTGGACGAGGAAAGGCAGGGCGATGTTCTCGAAGACGGTCATGTTGCGGATCAAGCCGGGGTGCTGAAAGACGACGCCCACCTCGGCCAGGGCGAGGTTCAGCTCGCGTCCGGCCACGTGCACCGAGCCCGGTGGGACCCGCAGGTGTCCGCTCAGGTGCGCGAGCAGGAGACTTTTGCCGGAGCCGTTGTCGCCGAGCACGGCCAGAATTTCGCCGGGCTGGACTTGAAAGGCCAGAGGCTCCCCGCCGAGGGAGAGACCTTGGACCGAGAGCGGCGGTGCCGTCTTCATTCAAGACTGAAGGCTGCGGTGAGCAGGCTGAGCAGGAGGTTGACGATCGTGGAGGAAAACACCGCGGTGGCCACCGCTGACGTGGTGATCTTGCCGACAAAGCCGCTCTCCGCCTTGGCCCCCATGAAGCCGAAAAAACCGGCGATGATCGACATGGCCGTCGCGGTGATGGCCAGTTTGGTCACGGTGAGCAACAAGGCTCCCGAGGTCACGCTCGAGGCGTAGGCCGAAATGAATTCCGTGAAACTCGTCCCGACCGCGATCCATGAAACCAGCCAAGCCCCGAGGCAGGCGGCATACACGCCGATGACCGCCAGCGAGGGGGCTGTAATGATGAGCGCGATGGCCCGCGGGGCGAAGATCATGTCCGCCGGATTCAAGCCCACTGCCTCCAGCGCATCGACTTCCTGCGACACCCTCATGCTCGCGATGTCCGAGGTCAGCCCGACCACACCCTTCAGGACCACGAGATTGGCGATGGCGAAGGGGATGACAAATTGGATGAAGGCGCCGCCGAGATGCGGCAGCACCAAAGTTTGAAAGGCCTCCGGGCTGCCGGCATTGCCGATCACGCCATAGGCCGCCGCGAGGCCGTAGATGAAGGTCGTCAGGGCCGACGCTCCCGCCGTGCCTCCGAGGAAACCCAGCACCTGCCGCACCGTTTCGCGATCCACGACGGTGGTGCGCCCCGTCAGGACCCGCGGAATCACGCGCAAGCCGACGATCAGGATGGCTCCGAGCAGGCTCGTGATCGAATAGCGGGTTGTCCGCTCAAACGTCATTGCTGTTGTCGCTTTGGCAGCCATACATTGGCGGCAGATGACGCACGGAACCGCCGCCACTATGCAAGTCAAATCGGATCGAGCCTGCGACAGCATTGACGCCGTCGCCGTGGCCGTGGACGCCCTGCGGGGGCGCCTGCAGAGCGGGGAAAAAATACCGCCGCGCGAACTGCGCGGAATCTGGGGTGAGCGCCTCCGCCCGTTCTGGCGGCTGAAGATCGACATGTATCGCGCCTTGTCCCGCCGGTTGCTCGAGCAAGGCGACAACTACCTGGCGAGCGAAGTAGCCGACGAGGGCGGGCAATTCTTCGGTGACGATGTGGCGTTGATTTTGACCCGCGCCCTGGCGACGGCGCGGAGCGGGGCGCCGCAGAGTGCACAGGCCTTTCTGCGGCAGAAGGAGGAGTTGCTGGACGAGGCCGACGAGGCCAAAAGTTTGCTGGCCCGCACCTTCAAGGATCTTTGGAAATCCTCGCGCGAGGAGCATTACCTGCAGGAGTCGTTCGACCTCTATCACCTCGACTACACGACGACCAGGGGCGACCGGACCTTTCCGGGTGTGAACGCTGCCAGCATGGCGCTGTTTCTCGGTCGCCGCGACCTTGCCGGGCGCATCGCCGGGGAGGTGCTGGCCCTCTTGCGCGCCAAAGCCGACACCGCGAACTACTGGGATGAAGTCACCATCGCGGAGTGCCTGCTCGTCGCCGGCGAGATCGAGGCGGCCCGCTCGGCTTATGCCGGAGCGGCCAGCCGCGATCACGTCGCCCACGCCCACCTCGCGACCACCCGCGGCCAGGCCCGGCTCCTGCTCAGGCAACTTGAACGCGGCGAATCCGAGTTCGATCCGTGTTTCCCGCTGCCCGGCGTCATTGCCTTCACGGGACACCGCATCGATGGGCCAGACCGGGCTGCGCCCCGGTTGCCCCACGATATGACCCCGGCCATCAAAGAGCGCATTCGCGAGGCCATCGCGAAATCCGGAGCCGGCTTCGGTTACGCGGCCGCGGCCAATGGCTCGGACATTCTCTTCCTCGAATGCATGCAGGAGGCCGGCCTCGAGACCTACATCCACCTTCCCCTGCCCGAGGAGGACTTCATCCGTGAGAGCGTTCTGAATCCCGCATTTCCCGAGTGGTTGGAGCGCTTTCGAAAAGTCACCGCCCACGCCACCGAATACACTTGCGCGACGCACGCCGGCCACGAGGCGCTTGATTTCGACTACGGCAACCGCCTCATGCTCGGCGCGGCGAGCCAGCGCGCACGCCAACTGGGCTCCGAACTGCATTTTCTCACCGTTTGGGATGGTGTCCCCGCAGCGCTCGGGAGCGGGGGCACGGCGGATTACGTCCGCGTGGCCCGAGAATTCGGCTGCGCGGTCGAGATCATCGACATCCCCGGGCCGCGGCCCGGGCAGCCGGAGGAGCAAACCGCGCCCGCGGCGGGCCAGGGCCAACTCCTCTCCATCCTCACGATTTTCCTCCGGCCCGACGAGAAGTCCGAGGCCAGGCTGGCCGACTTGGCCAGTGACGCCATTCACAGCGAGGTCTCCGACACCCGTGTGCGCATCTTCTTCCGAAACCAAGCAGCCGCAGCGATGGCTGCTTGCGGGATCCGCCGACATCTGGCCGACGTCCTCACGGGCGCGTTGGGATTGCACGCCGGACCCGCCCGTCTCTCTACGCACCCCCTGACGGGCAAACAGATCGTGCGCGGCGCCCATGTTACCGTCTCCGATGAGCTGGCCGCCCTCACTCCTGCCGGTCTCATCTACGCCTCATCCGCCTTCGCCGCGCTGCTCGGTTTGGAGAGTTCCGGCGATGCCCGGAGCGAGTTCCTTGGTTATCGCGCGTTGACCAGCGGCGGTCGGCGGGAGCCTGTCTTTCAAATCCTCGGCTGACCGTTTGAGTGTCAGGAGCGGCCGGGGTCGGACGCTCTTTCCGCCGTGCCCGCCCGAGATCGGTCCGCCAAAAACAGGGGGGCATCGCACCGCGGGCAAGACGCAGAAATCCCCTTTTTGGCTCGTCTCGTCGGGGTGACTCTGCGCTACTGGCCGCCTTCGGCCTGCCGAATTCCCGGCCAACTCTGTTGATGAACATGCCCGCCATCGAAGGAGTCAGCGCGCAGCGGTTGGAGGATTTCCACCGGCGGCATCGGAATGCGCTCGTCGTCATTGTCTTCACCGACATGGTGGGCTCGACGGATCTGAAGCAGCGTCTGGGTGACGAGGCCGCGGTTCGGCTGATTGCCGAGCATCATGCGCTGCTGCGGGAAGTCCTGGCCGGGGAACGCGACGGGGAGGAGATTAGCACGAACGGGGATTCGTTTCTCCTCGCGCTGTCGCGCCCGTCCAGCGCCGTGCGTTTCGCCCTGCGGGCCCAGGCGAGGATGCGGGAATTTTCCCGGCGCTGCGGGGAAACCATCCGCGATCGTATGGCCATCCACGTGGGCGAGGTTCTCGTCGAGGAAGGGTCATCCGACCTGCAAGGCATCCAGGTCGACACCTGTGCGAGGGTCATGTCCCTCGGGGGCGGCGATCAGATCTTGCTCACGCGCTTTGCCTTCGACAACGCGAGGCAGGCCTTGCGCGCGGGGGAGTTCGAGAATCTGGCGGAACTGCGCTGGCTCAGCCACGGTCACTACTCGCTCCAGGGCTTGGAGGAGCCAGTGGAAATTTGCGAGGTCGGCGAGGAGGGTTTGGCGGTGCTGCAGGCTCCGCCGGACAGCGCCAAGGCACGGCGGGCCTTCCAGCCGGGGGACGAGCCGGTTCTCGGATGGCGTCCGGCGGTCGCTCAGGCTGTGCCGGGCACGGGCTGGATTCTCAAGGAAAAGTTGGGCGAGGGCGGCTTCGGGGAAGTTTGGTTGGCGCGGCACGCCAAGTTGGGAAAACAACAGGTCTTCAAGTTTTGCTTCCGCGCCGACCGTGCGCGGTCGCTCAAGCGCGAACTCACGCTCTTCCGCATCCTGCAGGAGCGGGCCGGCCATCACCCGAACATCGTCGGGATCAACGACGTCTATCTCGACGAGCCGCCGTTCTACCTCGGGATGGATTACGTGGATGGGGCCGATCTGACCGTATGGTGCGAGCAGCGCGGAGGAGCCTTGGCGGTTCCCCTTGAGACGCGGTTGGATCTCATCGCGCAGATCGCCGATGCGCTGCAGGCTGCCCATGACGCTGGGATTATCCACCGGGATGTGAAGCCCTCGAACATCCTCGTGGAGGAAAAAGCCGGGGCCCGGCCGCATGCGCGCTTGACCGACTTTGGCATCGGTCAGGTGACTTCGGACGACACGCTCAGCGGGGTCACCCGGCTGGGATTCACCATGACGATGATGTCAACCGAGCCGACCGGGGCGGGCGGAACGCAGATTTACATGGCACCCGAGCTGCTGGCCGGGCGTCCCGCCTCGATCCGTTCCGACATCTACTCCCTGGGTGTGATCCTCTACCAATTGGTCATCGGCGATCTCCACCAACCCTTGACCACGGATTGGCGGACGCGGGTCCCAGATCCGTTGTTGCAGGAGGATCTGGCGCGTTGTTTTGCAGGCGATCCGGAGGAGCGCTTCGCCGGGGCGGCCCAGTTGGCCGAGGCCTTGCGGGCCATCGAGACCCGCCGGACCGAAGCTGAAGCCCGGGCACGGGAGCAGGCGGAACGTGAGCGGGCCGCCTACCGTCGAGGGTTGCTTCGCGCCACTGCGGCTGCCGTGGCGGTCATTCTGCTTGTGGCCGGTCTGGCCTTCTTGGCCCGCCGCGAAGGCATGCGGGCCGAGGCGAATTACCGGTCCGCGCAGAAGGTGGTCGATGACCTCATGTTGCTGACCAAGGGCATGGCAGGTGAGCAGGCCTCGCCGGCCGACTCACGGCTCATGCCGCAGGAATTGGCCGACTCGGCGGTGCAAAACTACCGCGACTTTCTCGCGCAGCGGCCGGATGACGCCGCCCTGCGACTCAATCTCGCCAAAGTCTGCCGCAGCCGTGCGCTCATTTATGCCGCGAACGCGGGCGGCGACGATGAGCAGCGCCGGATCGCGCGGGAGTCGATGGACGAAAGCTTGGAGATCCTTAGGTCGCTGCTGGCGGCTGCCCCGCAAGACCCTGCGGTGCGCGAGGAACTGGCCAACGCCCTCGGCGGTGTGGCCTTGGATGGTCGCAACAATTTGGGGCGCGACGAGGAGGAGCGTGGACAGGCGGCGGCCGAGGCCTTGCAGGTGCGACGGGAGCTCGCGGCGGGTGCGCGCGATTCGTTCGCCATCCAACTGGCCCTGGCCGACTTGTTGCGGGACATTTCCCAGGCCGCCCCGGAGGGCGAGAGCGTCTCCCTCGTGACGGAAGAGGTCGTGACCCGCGGGAAGGCCTTGACCGTCAGCCCCGAGTCCCGGAGGTTCGAGGCGCTCATCGCTCTGAGCCTCGCGCGGGAAAGGCTCGCCGACCTCTCGACCGAACCGGATCGGGCCCGGCACCTTCGCGAAGCATTCGAGGCTGTCGCCGATTCGCGGGAGCCGGATCACCACCGGCTGCCGTTGGTCCTCCGGCGGCTCGACCTCGCCACTCTCATCGCCTGGGAGGAGCGGCTGGCCGGCCGCGTGCCGGCCGCGGCCGAGTGGGCGGATCGGATCGAGCAGGAGTTGGCACGATTGGCCGGGTGCGAAATTGATGCCGCCGGCCTGGCGGAGGCGCGCCGGAGCGAGGCGGAGGGACTCATCGAGCTGGCCCAGAGCAAGGCGCGGTTGCCTCCGCAGGAGGCCCTCGGTTTGCTGGCTCGTGCGATCAAGATCGAGGAAGGACTGGGCGGGTCCCAGAGCAACAGCTTCGACCCGGAAAGCTTGGATGCAGCTTGGGATGCGTGGATTCGTTTGGCGGTGGCTGCCGGCACTCCGGAGCGCGCGCTTGAGGCAGCCCGCTCCGCCTGCACCTTCTGGGGCGCCGTTTGGGGGGAGGATCCCTCGCGTGTCGCCGCCTCGTGGTTCCGCCTGGCCAACCTGCAGTCTGAACTGGGACGCCAGGAGGCCGCCGGGGAATCCCTGGCCGAGGCGCAGCGCCTGCAAGAACAGATCGTCCGCCGATCGGCCGAAGAACTCAACGCCTTGGCGCTGCTCCTCGCCTCGGCCGCCGATCCCCGGTTGGGCGTTCCAGGATCGGCCGCCGCGGCGGGGCAGGCGGTCTCGGTGCTGCGCGAGATGAAGCGGGCCGGAGTCGGCTTGGAGGAGGATTACCGGGGGGAAATCGAGGCGGCCTTCGCCGGGCCGGCGTTCTCCGGTCGGGCGGAAGTCGCGGCGTTGCTCGCCGACGTGGCGGGACAGCCCACTCCTGCACCGGCGGCCGCAAATATCGTCGACGTGACCGACACCGGCACGCTCCGGCGGACGCTCAGGAAAGATTCGTTCATGCTCGTCAAGGGTGTCATCGCTTCGGCCAGGTGGACGGGCACGCGCCGGACGCTGCGCCTTCAATTTGAAGGGGTCAAACCCGACGAATTTTCGGCGTCGATCCCGGCGGACTTGCAGTTGGGTTTGGAGGCGAAGCTGGGGGGGAGCCTCGAGGAAGTTCTGCCGGGGCTGGGGGTGGAACTTGGCGGCCATATCTACGGATACGATGGGCCTCCGGTGCTCGTGGTCGGGTCCATCGACAATTTCAAGCCCACGCATCGTGCGGAAGCGGTGCCGAAAGTGGAGGAACTCCGAGTCCTTCCGGCCACGGATATCCCTGCGCTTCGCGCCGCCATGGGCACCGAGGTGTCCGTCGAGGGGGACGTGGCCGATGTGATCCTCATGCGTTCGGGGCTGGCGACAACGATCCAACTCGACTCGGGGGGCGGTGAGACGCTGTTGGCCGTGGTTTTTGCCAGCGGTGCTCCCGCGATCGAGTCGAAGCTCGCTGGCCCCCTTCGTGAGCAACTCCTCGGTAAACGCATCCGCCTCAGGGGAACTCTGGAACCCTACGGCGGACGCAACCCGGCTTGGGCCGGGTTTCCGCAGATCGCCCTCGAGGACCCGGCCCAGCTGGAGCGGCTGAGCGACGCCGCGCTTCCGAACCCTGCCGATGCGGAGGTCTTCCTGCGCAGGTCCGGCGCGCACGCGACCGTCGTGGCGACGGTTGGAGAGATGTCCCGCAGTCCCAGTGCCAAGGTGCTCAACATCCGCTTCAGCGAGGCGGGGCCGGACGGCTTGCGCGCCGCGGTCTTCCCCAGCAACGAGTCGGCCATCGCGAGCAAACTCGGCGGGAGCCTGGAGACCATCCTTCCCGGTCGTCGGGTCCGGATCTCCGGAAAGGTCAGCACCTATGAAGGTCAGCCGCAGATCATTCTCTCCAACCCCTGGCAGATCGATCTGGCTGAAGCCGACGGCGGATAACAACTGCCTCGGTTACTCGGTTTTGCGGCCCTGATCCGGTGTGCCGATGAAGACATTGCTGCCGGCGGGGAGGGACTGCTCGGCCCAAGGTCTTGGGGGTTCGCAGTGCAGGACCTACATCCAACGGGTTAGCCGTTGATGCTGCCCATTCCCCATTCGTCGTAGCGATCGCCTTTGACGCGATCGGCCAGCGCATCCAGGGCCGCTCGTTGAGTCGCGGACAGTTTCACCTCGTAAGCACCGAGATTTGACTTCAGGTTTTCTCGTTTCGTCGTTCCCACAAGTGCCATCGTGTTTTGACTGCGACCGATGACCCAGGCAAGGGAGACCTGCGCGGGTGTGCATGCTGCGGCACAGGCCACCGCTTCAATCTCCCCAGCGAGCATCACGTTGGTGGCGTAGGCTTCACCTTGGAAACGAGGTGTGGTCAACCGCCAGTCACCGTCGGTCAGTGTGTCCGTTTTGAATCGTCCCGTCAGCAGACCGCGGCCAAGCGGAGAGTAGGCCACCAGCGAGGCTCCAACTTCAAGGCAGGCTGGAATGACCTCCCCTTCGACATCCCGGCTGAAGATCGAGTATTCCGATTGCACTGCCGAAATCGGATGAATTTGAGCCGCACGCCGGATCGTATCGCCGGAGGCCTCGGACAAACCGAGGGCGCGCACCTTGCCCTCACTCACCAGTTCTGCCATCGCGCCCACCGTTTCCTCAATCGGCGTTTCCGGATCGACGCGATGAAGGTAGTAAAGATCGATAACATCGCAGCGCAGGCGTTGCAGCGAACCTTCGACAGCGCGGCGGCAGTTCGTGCGCGAGCCATCCAGACCGGTGAACTCGCCGGTTTTGAAATCCCGTGTGGGCCCGAATTTCGTGGCGATGAAGACACGGTCACGGCGGTCTGCGAACGCCTTGCCCAGCAGGGTCTCATTGGCGCCGCCAATTCCATACATTTCGGCGGTATCGAAGTGCTGGACGCCCAGGTCGATCGCCTCGTGCAGCAACCTGATTGCTGCGCCCTGCTCCATGGGTGGCCCGTAAAACTCGGAAAGGCTCATGCAGCCAAGACCTATGGCTGGCAGCTCCCGCTCCGTATTGCCCAGTAAGATTTTTTGCGGTGGGGTTTTGATGGCTTTCATCTTCACGCCCGAGCTTGGACGGAACAAGCAACAAAGGGATGGGATAAGTTGACTCCACTGCCGGGCTTGGCGATTTCCTCGGAAGCAATGCGCTTCCGCGCTTTCGCCTCCTACCGCATCAGGAATCCTCGCTCGCCTGCTCCGGCAGGCCGGGAGCGCGAGAAGCGGATTTGGTGGCCGAGCACTGGGTCGGCATGGTTTGGGAAATCCATGAACTTTGCCGATTCCTGAGCGCGAGGCGGCGCGGGTTGTCCAGCTTACCTTGCCCCGCTTTTTTCCGGTGTGCCGATGAAGACGTTGCTGCCGGCGGGGACGATGACGCGGTCGGCACCTTTGATGTTCTGCATGCCGAGGTATTGGATGTATTCCGGCGAGAGGACGGCTTTGATCGAGTTGATCGCCTTCGCTTCCTCCTCCGCCTGCGCGGCAACCCTGGCGCCGGCGGCCTCGCCCTCGGCCCGGTCGATCTCGATGTTTTTCTGGGCAATCTGCAGCTGGATGGCGCGTTGCTCGAGTTCCTGATTACTGGCCACTTTTTTGGAAATGGCTTCGATCACGTTGGCCGGCGGTTGGGCGTTGCCCATGACCACATCGAGCACCTCGAACGGCGTGTCGGCCAGGCGCTGGACGACCTGCTCCTTGATCGCGTCGGAAATTTTGGTCAGCTCGGCGTTGACGTCGAGGCCGTCGTAGTTCGCGATGATCGTGCGGGTCTCGGTGCGAAAGGGTTCTTTGATGTATTGATCGTAGGCTTCCTTGGCCACGTCATCCGGCGATGCCGCCGAATCCCATCCGCCGAAGGATTCGAGGAACCGCCGGATTTCCTGCGGGTCGCTCTTGAGCCGCCAGACGATGTGGCTGTTGGCGTCGAGCGAGAGTTTGTCCTTGGCCAGAGCGGAGGCCTGACCCGAAAAGGTTTCTGGATAGGTATAAGGGGTGACCGAGACAAGCTGGCCGGCCAGGCGCCAACGCCATCCGGTCGAGGCCGGGCCGATGAGCACCTCCTTGAAGGTGCTCTTGCCGAAAATCGGCACGCTGTAAATGTAGCCCGCGTAGCCGGCGGGGACGCGGAAGTTGCCCATGTTCGGGGCCACGAAGGTGAGAGCGATGATCCCGAGGACCACGGGGGCGATAATTTTGGCGAGGCTCATAAGCTTGGCAGATCCGGATGACGAGGTTTGGTTGAAGGCCACGGGCTGAGTCTGCCACGTCCGGAACGCCGGGGGAAGGGCTGGCTATGTTACGGGGTCTTTTTCTCCGTTCGCCCGGGGGAAGCGGGAAGCACCTTGATCTGCCGGATCCGCGAGACCTTGATCTGCGTCTTTTTCTTGTAGCTCTCCAGCATGCCCGTCACGCGCAAGGTCCGGCCGATGTAGGTCTCGAGGGGTTTGAGCTTGGGGTAAACGGCCGGAACCACGGCCGCGACAAAGCCCCGCTTCTCGACCGCGGAAAAGTCGAGGAACCGCAGACCGTCGTTCGTCCCCGCGCCGGCAGAGACCACCGTGCCCTCGACCACGACCTGCTGGCCGACATGAGCTTTGAGCCCCGTTGCGTCGGTCGCGCTGATCAACGGGAGCACCACTTTTTCCGGGGCCGCGTGGACCGGCCCGGTGAGGAAGGCCAAAACCGCGAAAGCCATCGCGGTGCAAACAAGCCTGACGGTCGGGAATCTCATGGTGCGGGGAGAATGGGCAAGAACGCTCCGATTCCGCAAGCCGGGAATCGGGCCAAAGCCGGGGTCGGCGCCGTGCCGGATTTCTTGGTCCGGTTGGTGGCCTCCTGATTGCGTGTTTTATTCCATTGCCATGTTGAACTCAGACCTGCATGGTCCGCCATGCTCATGAACCTGACCCGCGCCATCGCGCTCGTTTCGCTCTTCACCTGCCACGGGCTCCAAGCTCAAGTTTTCAACACCACGCTTGGTTCCGGCGCACTCAACCCCGGCACAACCGGTTCCTACAACGCCGCGCTGGGTGCTTGGACGCTCAATGTTAACACGAGCGGAGCATACAACACGGCGATCGGGACGGCGGCCCTCTTCAGCAACACCACCGGAAGCTTCAACCTGGGTTCGGGTGCCTATGCTTTGTTGGCCAACACGACGGGGCGTTACAACACGGCGGTTGGGGTCAGCGCCATGCTGAGCAATACGACGGGCAGCAGCAATATCGCCGTGGGCTATCGTGCTGGAGCTGCCCTCACGAGCGGCAGCAATAACATCGTTATCGGCAATACGGGCAAGGACGCGGCGGAATCGGGCACCATCCGCATCGGCACCGAGGGCACTCATACGAACACCTTCATAGCCGGTGTGATCAATGGAAACGGTGCCGGTCTCTCGAACATTCCTACCGGCCCCACCGGTCCGCAAGGCTCCACCGGTCCGCAAGGTCCGACCGGCGCGACGGGTCCGACTGGGCCAAAGGGTGACAAGGGAGACATAGGTGATACGGGCGCGCAGGGAGACAAGGGTGACGCCGGTCCGCAGGGGCTCCAGGGTGACAAAGGCGACAAGGGCGACATGGGAGAAACTGGCCCGCAGGGACAGGGCTTTACCTACAAAGGACAATTCGCTCTTGCCACCGACTACGCCTCTTACGACGTGGTCAGCTCGGGCGGATCTATGTATCTTTCTTTGTCCAACGACAACAGGGACAACATCCCCGCGAGTTCGCCCTCCCAATGGTCGCTTCTCGTCGCCAAAGGTGACACTGGAGCCACCGGGGAGACTGGAGCTACTGGATCAACCGGCCCCGCAGGCCCTGATGGCCCCCAAGGCCCTCCCGGTCCCCAAGGCCCTCCTGGGGTCCAAGGCGTGCAAGGCCCTGCCGGAACAAATGGAACGAACGGAGCAACTGGCCCGGCCGGTTCTACCGGGCCTGCTGGCCCCACCGGTCTCACTGGTCTCACTGGTCCCGCCGGTCCCGCAGGGACGAATGGTGCGACCGGAGCGACGGGAGCAACTGGCCCTGCAGGCCCCGCTGGTCCTACCGGCCCCACCGGAGCTACCGGAGCTACCGGTCCGGCTGGTCCGTCGGGCACCCAAGCATTGTTCGGGACGGATACCCATTGGGGAGCAGCCGGCCGCGGCGGAGATTTCATCTTGGGCCAGGTCATCCTCTCGGCTGGCTCCGTCTCCTCTGGCGTGCCTTGCAACGGACAGATCCTGCAGATAGCGCAAAACACAGCTTTGTTCTCGCTCCTGGGAACTACCTTTGGAGGAAATGGTCAGACGACCTTCGCGCTCCCTGATCTGCGCAACGCCGCGCCCAACGGGCTCACTTACTACATTATTGTCGAAGGCATCTATCCGGGTCGCCTGTAATGATTGCCTGAGCGAGCCCGTGGCCTGAGCGGCTACAGGTCCTCGTCCTCGTCGGCCGCGCCCTTTTTGTAGGTCAGGCCGCGGAGTTTGCCGTGGATGAACTCGTCGAGGTCGCCGTCCATCACGCCTTGGACATTGCTGGTTTGCACGCCGGTGCGGAGGTCTTTGACCATCTGGTAGGGCTGGAAAACGTAGGAGCGGATCTGGTTGCCCCAGGCGATGTCGCCTTTTTCCCCGTATTGCCGCTCAACCTCGGCGCGCTTCTTGTCCTGCTCGACCTGATAAAGTTTGGCCTTGAGCAGTTTCATCGCGAGGTTGCGGTTCTTGAGCTGGCTGCGTTCGGCCTGGCAGGCGACGACAATGCCGGAGGGCATGTGCGTGATGCGCACGGCGGTTTCGACCTTGTTGACGTTCTGTCCGCCCTTGCCGCCGCTGCGGTAGGTGTCGATGCGCAGGTCGCGCTCCTCGACTTCCACCGGTGCGTCCTCCGGGATCTCCGGGGTGACGTCCACGCTGGCGAATGAGGTGTGGCGGCGTTTGTTGCTGTCGAAGGGCGAAATGCGCACGAGGCGGTGGACGCCGCGTTCGGTCTGGAGGTAGCCGTAGGAGTGTTCGCCGGTCACGCGCAGGGTGGCCCATTTGAGGCCGGTTTCCTCGCCGGGTTGGATGTCGAGGATTTCGGAGGTGAGACCGTGGCGTTCGATCCAGCGCTGATACATGCGCATGAGCATGTCGGCCCAATCGCAGGCCTCGGTGCCGCCGGCGCCGGAGTGGATGGTCAGGTAGGCGGGATTGCGGTCGAACTCGCCGCCGAGGAGGCATTGGATTTCGAAGTCATCGAGGGCTGTTTCGAGGTCACGGCATTCCTTGACCACCTCGCCCTCGGCCTGGGTGCGAGGGGCGCCCTCCGGTTCGGCCTCGGCCAGTTCCCGCAGGATGGCGAGGTCGTTGATGCGTGTTTCCAATCCGCGGAACGGCTCAATGATACCGCGCAGTCGCGAGACGCGCTCCACGTCGGCCTGAGCCTGTTCCTTGCGATCCCAGAAACCGGGTTCGGCCATGCGGCCCTCGACCGCGGTCAACTCGCCGGTGACTCGGTCGTAGTCAAAGAAACCTCCGCAACTGCGTCAGACGTGACGCCAGCCCGGAGGTGTCGAGGCTCTCGAAATCAGGGTTGGACACTGGTGCCGAGGGTGGGGGGCAGTTCCACGCGAAAGATGGTTTCGCCTTCCTTCATGAGGTTGAGGCGGTCGCGGGCGATCGTTTCGACGTAGGCGGGGTTGTGCTGGAGCAGGTGGATCTGGCGCTTGCTGCTTTCGAGGCGCGAGGTCTTCTCCGCCCGCTCGCGCTCGAGCCCGGCGATGCGGCTGCGCATGTCCTGCTGCTGCTGCCAGACGGGGTAGAACATCACACCGACGAGGACGACGACGCCGAGGACCACGAGCCCGGTGAGCACGCGGTTGATCCCGTGCCAGAAATCCGGCGGCTGGTGGCGCCGGCGGGAGCGCAGGTTGCTGTCGTCGTCGGCGAAGTTCATGCGTGCATCTTGCCGCCGTAAACCGCGTCAGCCCCCAGCAGCTCCTCGATGCGAAGCAGTTGGTTGTATTTGGCGATGCGGTCGGTGCGGGAGAGGGAGCCGGTCTTGATCTGGCCGGAGTTGGTCGCCACGGCGATGTCGGCGATGGTCACGTCCTCGGTCTCGCCCGAGCGGTGACTGATCACCGCCGTGTAGCGGTTCTCGCGGGCCAGTTCGATGGCGTCGAGCGTTTCGGTCAGCGAGCCGATCTGGTTGACTTTGACGAGGATCGAGTTGGCCACGCCCTGGGAGATGCCCTTGCGGAGGAAGTCCACGTTGGTGACGAAGAGGTCATCGCCGACCAACTGCACCTTGTCGCCGAGGGCGTCGGTCAATTTTTTCCACCCGGCCCAATCGTTCTCGGCGCAGCCGTCCTCGATCGAAATGATGGGGTAACTGGCGGAGAGTTTCTTGTAATAGCCGACCAAGTCCTCGGCCGAACGGACGCTTTTGTCCGACTTCTTGAAGACGTAGGCCTTCTTGGTCTTGTCGTAGAATTCGCTCGAGGCGCAGTCGAGGGCAATGAAGACCTCCTTGCCGAATTTGTAGCCGGCTTTCTTGACCGCGGTCGCGATGGTGTCGAGGGCGTCCTCGGCCGAGGCGAAGTTGGGGGCGAAGCCGCCCTCGTCGCCCACGCTGGTGCTGAGGCCGCGTCCTTTGAGGACGGACTTGAGGGCGTGGAAAATTTCCGCACCGCAGCGCAGGGCCTCGCGGAAGCTCGGGAGGCCGCGGGGCATGACCATGAATTCCTGGAAGTCGATCGGAGCGTCCGAGTGGGCGCCGCCGTTGACGATGTTCATCATGGGCACGGGCAGGACCTTGGCGTTCGGGCCGCCGAGATACTTGAAGAGGGGCTGACCGAGCTGCGCGGCGGCGGCGTGGGCCGTGGCCATGGAGGCACCGAGGATGGCGTTGGCGCCGAGTTTTTTCTTGTTCTCCGTCCCGTCGAGTTTGCGCATCACGCGGTCCACGCCGACCTGATCGAGGGCGTCGCGCCCGGTGATGGCGCCGGCGATGGCCTTGTTCACGTTGGCCACGGCCTTGGTCACGCCCTTGCCGAGATAGCGGGACGGCTCGCCGTCGCGCAATTCCCAGGCCTCATGCTCGCCGGTGCTGGCTCCGCTGGGGACGATGGCGCGGCCGACGGCCCCGCCCTGGAGGGAGACTTCGACTTCGACGGTGGGGTTGCCGCGCGAGTCGATAACTTCGCGGCCGCGGACGCTGGTGATGATGGTGGATGACATGGAAAAATTTCGTTGTTGAGAATGCTCCGGCAGATCAGAGGATTTCAAGATTTTTGAAGGGCTCGATCGAGAGGACGAGAACCTGGCGTTCGCCGGTTTCGGCCGGGAGGAGGGCGGTCTCGCCCGGCGATTTCCCGATCAGCGCGACGGCTGCGGCGGCGAGATACGAGACGATGAACTTCTCGGAGTTCCCGTCCCACGCGCCGAGGATGTGGAGATGTTCCTCTGCGCCGGTGGCCTGATCGCGCAGGCGCACAGTCGTGCCGAGGCCGACGCGCTCGGTTTCGGGGTTTTCGAAATTGGTGCCGCGGCAGGTCGACATTTGCTGCTCCATCTCGGCTTTCTGGCGGAGGAGGACGCCCTGCTGCTCCTTGGCGAACTTGAATCCAGCGTTCTCGCGCAGGTCGCCCTGTTCGCGGGCGACTTGGATGTCGCGGCTGTTGGCCGGGATGCGGACGTTGACCAGATCGTCGTAATCCTGCTTGCGGCGCTCGAGGCTGGCCCACGAGACGGTGAGGGCTTTGGCCTCGGTGGCGGCCGGGGCGGCTTTCTCCTCGCCGGCTTCGAGCAACTCCTGCAGTTCCGGGCGGGCCTTGATCGCGCGGGCGAGCAGGGCGCGCTTGTCCGTCGCTTCGAAAATGGGCGTGCGCATGATCTTGCGGACCAGATCGCGCGCGGCTTCGCCGTCGGAATCCTTGATGGCCAGAGCGATGAGCGATTTGTCATCCGCGAGGACCTTGTGCAAACGGGCGGCGCGCTTGGTGTCCTTGATTGTCTCCCGTTCGACGACGGTGATGGCCGCTTCGATCGTGCCGGTGGTGACCAATTCCTCCAAGCCCTGCGGGCGCTTGGCCAGAAGGAGGGCGAGGAGTTCGGGATTCGTGTTTCGTTCGCTGATCGAACGGCGGAGGCTGTCGCGCAGGGGTTCGAGTTGCCCCTTTTCCATGAGCAATTTGGTCGCTTCGGTCACAACCTTGCTGTCGCCCTCGTGCAGAACATCGAGAAGCAGGGCGCTGGCACCGGGCGTGTCCAGTGCGGTGCCGGCTTCGAGCGCGTGGCGGATGCGCGCGGCCGGGAGCGGGGCGAGGAGGGAAGCGAGATGGGCGGGGGGATGGGTGAGAAATTCCGCGAGGGTCAGCGCCCCGGTGGGCACGGGCGCCTTGTTGCGGTCGAGGATCTCGTCCCGGACGCAGAGCAGATGGATCGAGTGCGCGGGTTGCCGGCGCTGGTAGTCGTAGGCAGCCTTCTCGAGCAGGCCGAGCACGCGGACCAACTCCTCCGGCGCGTGGTCGAACTTGGCCAACCCCTTGAGCAGGGCTTCGGCCGCGGCCGCCTGTTCCTTGGGTTGGCGGGCTTTTTCAAAGGAATCGACGATGTCAAGGTGCGGAGCCTCGGGACGTTCGCGAACGAGGACGAATTCGGATTTTTTCGCCGCGATGATGAAACGTCCGTCGCTCTTGAGCTTGTTGCGCAGTCCGGTCCACCAGCGCTTGAAGGGCTCCTTGCCGCCGGAGGGAAATGCACTGTCGGGCAGGACGGCCTGGAGATAATCGCCAAGGGCTTCGAAGGTCAGGCGGGACTTGAAATCGGTGATGACGCGGTGGACAAACTCGACTGGCTCCGCGAGGGCCTCGCGGCGGACGGCCTCGGGATCGGCGAGGCGGCGGGCCTCCACATGGGTCTCGGGGATCGGAGTCAACGCGCCGGCGGCGAAGCTCATCTGCATGGACTGACGGCGACCGCCGAGGAACTCGAGCTCGAGTTGCGCGATGAGAGGATCCGCCGCGGCCACTCGGGCGCAGCCCCAACTTTTGTGCAGAGCGTAGGCCCCGGGCGGGAGTTGGCTCAGAATATTGGCTTGTTGCTGGGTGATTTTTCCTTCGTTGACGGCCGTCGTTAAATCCAAGTGCATATGACATAGCGAGATTATCGGCTCGCGCACCCTGCGGCGATGGAAAATTTGCCTCCGGCGGCGGACCCGCTATTTTGCCCTCCTCGATGACCCAAGCCGCGCCCACGCCGTCCGCCCCCTCGTCGCACGAGGGAATTCCGTCCGCGACGCTCTTGAGCGATGAGTTGGAGAGCCTCCTGGTGCTGGCTGATAGCAAG
The DNA here is from genome assembly GCA_041736875.1 of Chthoniobacterales bacterium. Taxonomy (GTDB): domain Bacteria; phylum Verrucomicrobiota; class Verrucomicrobiia; order Chthoniobacterales; family JACTMZ01; genus JACTMZ01. The sequence continues at coordinate 40,541 of JBGSSV010000111.1, forward strand.
CCCTTGAAGCTGCGGACGGTGGTCGAGCACCTGCATTTCCGCGGGCTGCCCGCGCTGATCGTGCTGCTCTGCGTGCCGTTCCTTTTTCCCGTTTCCGTCCCGGGTCTGTCCATGCCGTTCGGCTTGGCCATCGCTCTCTGCGGTTTGCGCCTCGGGCTCGGACACAAGTTGTGGATGCCGGATTTCCTCCTGCGCCGGGAAATTCCCGCCGAAGTGCTGGCCAAGCTGGTCGGCGGGGCGGCGCGTTTTTATCGCCGGATCGAGAAATTGGTGCGGCCCCGCATGCACTTTCTCCAACGCTGGCCGGGGATGCTCAATCTCCTCGGCTTCATGATCATGATCGGCGGTGTGTTGCTCAGCCTGCCGATTCCGCCGCCGTTTCCGCTGACCAACACCATCCCGGGGCTGGCCATCATCTTCATGGCCCTGGGCCTGATGGAGCGCGACGGGGTCTGCATCCTCATCGGCTATGGCTTCGCCCTGCTGGGCTTTTGCTACATCGGCCTGATCTTCTTCCTCGGCGCGGCCGGAGTGCAGCAGCTGTGGGGTTGGTGCTTCGGGTAAGGGGTAAACTGCCGTTATTTGCAGTGTGAATATTTTCTTTGGAATCTTTATTGCCTTACTCAACTAAGATTCTAAAACGTCGCGGAATCCTCGCACGGATCAGCAAAAGAAACCCACAACAGAAAGGAATATCATGATCCAACAAGTAAACATTAGGTCGGTGCGCGGACATTCATCAGCCCGTGTCCAAGTCTCCATTCTTCCCCTCGCGGCGGCGGTCCTTGCCTCCGCACCGGCGGAGGTCAAGGCCGGACCGCCTGCCGCACCCAGTGCGGTGTCGGGTGCGGGGGAGGCTGGCAGCGAGGATGCTGTCTTGGCCAAATGGTGGAATGACCGGAAAATCACGGGCGATTGGCTCGGGGCTCGTCCGGTGGTCGAGGATCACGGGCTGACCCTCGGCGGCACATGGCGCGGAATTTTCTATGGATTGCTGGCCAGCGAGACAGGCGCCCGTGGCGTCTTTACCCAGGAGTTGGTCTTCAACGGCAAACTCGACTTGGCCAAGCTGTCAGGATTTGAGGGACTGCAAGGTCTTTCCGCGTTCGGCGAAGCGCGCTGGCGGGAGCCGGGTTACGAGGCGAATCCGAACAACTTCGTCAAGGGGGCGTCGTTCTTCAATCCGTCCCGTTTCGCCGGCGGCGTCGGCTGGCGTCTCGGAACATTCGGCCTGGCCTACACCACGCCGGAGCTTTTCGGCGTCGAGGACTTGCTCACGCTCCACGGCGGATGGCTGCGGCCGCAGCGCGAGTTTCTGGAAAACCAGTGGGGCAATCTTTTCGCGAACAACGCGATGGCACCCTCGGAGGGACTGGGCGCGAACATCCCGTTCGGTGCGAGCTTCTCCACGTGGGGCGGCACGCTCGAGTTGAACCCGAACGACTGGTCTTACGCTAAGGCTGGGTTGTTCATGTCCTACCCCGAGGCCACGTCGTCAAATAACAACGGCCTCATGTTCGAGGGCTACGCGCCTGATCCGGCGGAGAATGGGCTGTTCCTCATGGGTGAAAGCGGTGTCACTCCGGAAATCGGCTCGGCCCGCTTGCCCGGCCGCTACGTGTTCGGCGCCTACTACTACGAAGAGGACAACGCCACATTCGGGCGGAGTAAGTATGGGTTTTACTGGCAGGGTGAGCAGATGCTCCTTCGCGAGGCCTCGGCCTCTGGCACCAGACTCACCGACCAAGGGCTCCACTTCTTCAGCCTCTTTGTCTTTGCTCCCGACGGATGGAACAATCGCTATCCCTTCTACTTCCACTCCGGCCTCGTCTACGAGGGACTCATCCCCGGGCGCGACCGCGACCAACTCATGGCTGCGGTGGCCCTCGGGCAGCACAGCCTCAAGACCCAGCAGGCGGCGATCGATAATGGCAAGCCCGTGCCGGAAGTCACCACGTTCTTCGAAGTCGGCTACCGCATCAAGGTCAGCGGCTGGTCCTACCTTCAACCTTTCTTCCAATACGAATCACGACCCGACGGCACCGAGGCCGTGGCCAACGCCGCCATCCTAGGCTTCCTCGTCGGCGTGGATTTCTGAGCAAAACCTTTCCGAACCAACAACCATCATGAAAAACCACCTCCACCTTGCACTGACCACCGCGGCGCTGCTCGCGGTCACGGCCTCCCTCGCGCCCGCGGCGAACCTCCTCAACGTCTCCTATGATCCCACCCGGGAGTTCTACACGGAGTTCAACCAGGCCTTTGCCCGTCATTGGAAGGAAAAGACCGGACAGGATGTCTCCTTCAACCAGTCCCACGGCGGATCCTCGAAGCAAGCCCGCGCGGTGATCGACGGCCTCGAGGCCGATATCGTGACGCTCGCACTCGCGGCGGACGTCAACGCCATCGCCAAGGCGGGGCTCCTCCCTGCGGACTGGCAGCAACGCCTGCCGGCCAACAGTGCGCCGTATCAATCGACGCTCGCCTTCCTCGTGCGCAAGGGGAATCCCAAGAACATCAAGGACTGGGACGACCTCGTGCGACCCGGCGTGGAGGTCATCACCCCTAACCCGAAGACGTCCGGCGTAGCCCGCTGGAACTTTCTCGCGGCCTGGGGCTGGGCGCTCGACCACTTCAAGGGCGACGAGGCGGCGACGCAGGATTTTATCAAGAAACTCTACGCGAACGTGCCCGTGCTCGACGCCGGGGCGCGCGGCGCGTCCACCACGTTCACCGAGCGTCAGATCGGCGACGTGCTCATCAACTGGGAGAACGAGCTGCTGCTCGCGGTTAAAGAGCAGGGCGATGCATACGAGATCGTGACGCCGTCGTTGAGCATCCTGGCCGAACCGACGGTGGCCGTCGTTGACACCAACGTGGACAAGAAGAAAACCCGCGAGGTGGCGACGGCCTATCTCGAATATCTCTACTCCGACGAAGGGCAAAACCTTGCGGGCAAACATTTCTACCGTCCGAGCAATCCGGAGGTGCTGGCCAAATTCAAGGCGCAGTATCCCGATCTCAAGCTTTTCACCATCGACGAGGTTTTCGGCGGATGGGATCCGGCCACGAAGAAGTTCTTCGAGGACGGAGCCATCTTCGACCAGATCTACCTGCAGTAAACCCAGCCGCGGCGACGAATGAGCGAGATCATGACAAAGAAGCGGCGCCGGGCCCGGCGGCACGTGCTGCCGGGTTTCGGCCTGAGCATGGGCATCACCGTGACCTACCTCACGCTGCTCGTGCTCATCCCGCTCTCCGCCATTTTCATTCGTTCCTCCGGGATGGGGTGGGGGGAATTCTGGGCGGCTGTGACCGGCCGCCAAGTGGTGGCGTCCTACAAGATTACCTTCGGCATCTCCTTCCTCGCGGCCACGGCCAACGCATTCTTCGGCTTCATCGTCGCGTGGATCCTCACGCGTTACCGGTTTCCCGGGCGGCGTTTTTTCGATGCGCTCGTGGACCTGCCTTTCGCCCTGCCCACCGCGGTGGCGGGCATCGCCCTGACCTCGCTCTACGCACGCAACGGCTGGCTCGGGCAGTTCTTTCATCCCCTCGGCATCGAAACGGCGTATTCGCAGGTCGGCATTTTCATCGCCCTGACTTTCATCGGTCTCCCCTTTGTTGTCCGCACGTTGCAGCCGGTCCTGGAGGATCTCGACACCGAGGTTGAGGAGGCAGGGGCGTCGCTCGGAGCCGGCCGGGCGCGGGTGTTTGGGCAGATCATTTTCCCGGCGCTCCTCCCGGCCATTCTCACCGGCTTCGCCCTCGCCTTCGCCCGGGCCATCGGGGAATACGGCTCGATCATCTTCATCTCCGGCAACATTCCACTGCGCACCGAGATCACCCCGCTGGTCATCGTCAAGTTCCTCGAGAACTACCAGATCGCGCAGGCCACCGCGGTCGCTTCGGTCATGCTGGTGGCCAGCTTCCTCTTGCTCTTCGTCATCAACCTCCTCCAGCGCTGGGCGGAGAAACAATCCTGACCCATGGCCGCCATCGTCTCCCGCACCCGCTCCTTCGTTCCGCCCAAGTCCTTCCGGACCATCACGGAATCCGTCCCGGTGCGCTGGCTCCTCATCTCCGTCGGCGTGGCCTTCCTCATCCTCTTCCTGCTCATCCCGCTGGTCGCCGTCTTCTACGAGGCGTTCAAAAAGGGCGCACAGCTCTACTTCGCGACGTTTTCCGATCCTTACGCGATTGATGCCATCAAGCTGACCCTCACCGTGGCGGCCATCTCCGTGCCGCTCAATTTGCTGTTCGGACTAGCCGCAGCCTGGGCCATCACGAAGTTCGCCTTCCGGGGCAAGAGCCTTCTGGTCACCGTGCTCGATCTTCCCTTCGCGGTCTCGCCCGTCATCGCCGGCCTTGTTTTCGTGCTGATCTTCAGCACCACGCACGGCTGGCTGGCCGGGCCGCTCAAAGCGTGGGATCTCAAAGTCATCTTCGCCTTGCCCGGCATCGCACTGGCCACGACGTTCATCACGCTGCCGTTCATCGCGCGCGAACTCATCCCGGTCATGCAGGCGCAAGGGCGCGACGAGGAGTTCGCTGCGCTCACCCTCGGAGCCGGGGGCTGGCGGACTTTTTTTCATGTGACCCTGCCGAACGTGAAGTGGGGGCTCTTCTACGGCATCGTGCTCTGCAACGCCCGCGCCATGGGCGAATTCGGCGCGGTTGCGGTGGTCTCCGGCAACATCAAGGGCCAGACCAGCACGATGCCGCTCTACATCGAGACACTCTACATGGAATACCAGACGGTCAGCGCTTTCTCACTCGCCACCATCCTCAGCATCCTGGCCCTCGTCACTCTCCTGCTGAAAAACCTCATCGAATGGCGCTCGGCCAAAGCCCGGCACCATTGATCCTCGCACGACCATGAGCATCCAAGCCCGCAACATCTGCAAAACCTTCGGCGACTACCACGCCCTCGCCAACGTCACTCTCGAGGTGCCCGACGGCAAACTCGTCTCCCTCCTCGGGCCGTCCGGCTCGGGCAAAACCACCTTGCTCCGCATCATGGCGGGGCTGGAATACCCCGACCCGGGCAAGGATTCCCGCGTCCTTTTCCACGGCGAGGACGTGACCGATATCGCGCCCGGACGGCGCGGCGTGGGATTTGTTTTCCAGCACTACGCGCTCTTCCGCCACATGACGGTGGAGAAGAATATTTCCTTCGGCTTGCGGGCTTTGCCCCGCGCGCAGCGCCCGACGGCGGAGGCAATCCGCGAGCGGGTCAACCGTCTGCTCGAACTCGTCCAGCTCGACGGATTGAATAAGCGCCTGCCTTCCGAACTGTCCGGGGGCCAGCGTCAGCGCGTGGCCCTGGCCCGCGCGCTGGCCGTGGAGCCTAAGGTTCTCCTCCTTGACGAGCCCTTTGGTGCCCTCGACGCCAAGGTGCGCAAAGACCTGCGCCGCTGGCTGCGCACGTTCCAGGAGGAAATCAAAATCACCACCGTCTTCGTCACGCACGACCAAGAGGAGGCGCTCGAATTGGCCGACGAGGTCGTGGTCATGAACAACGCGCGCATCGAGCAGGTCGGCTCGCCGCAGCAAGTTTACGACCGCCCTTCGTCGCCCTTCGTCATTGAGTTCCTTGGTAATGTGAATCGTTTTCGCGCCGGCCTGACCGCGCCCGCCGACGACAGCAAGGGCGTGCTCTACGTGCGTCCCCACGACGTGGAAATCGAAGCCCCCGGGGCCAGTGAGCACGAATATGCGATGAAATCGAAAGTGCTGCACATCTTCTCGGCCGGCAACTACGGCCGCGTTGCCCTCGAGCGACTCGGAACCCACGAGCAGTTTGAGGCCGAAGTCTCGCGCGAGCGCCTGCGCCAGCTCCACCTCCAACCCGGCGACCTCGTCACCGTGGTCTTCCGCCACGTGCGGCTCTTTGATCATGGACGCTACACGGAGGGCGAAGTGCGCCACGGTCGCTTGGTCGCTTATGACATCGCATGAAGCCCGCGAAAGAATTTGGTTTGCCGCGCGTGCGTCCGGAGCAGATCCGTTCCGTGCGAGGATCGCGGGAATGACTCGGCGCCGCGCGGCAAACCACCATCTTCCAGCCCATAGAGCATGTCAAAGACCGTGGCCAGAGGAGCCCCCGGGCGTTGCTGTGAGCAAATGCTCCGGCCGTTTTGGGAGGCGGTCGAGACCGGGGTGTTGGAGTCCGGCAGTCTGGGTGGGTTTTTGGCGGGGGCGCAGGGGTTCGAGTTGCACCGCTTCACTTTGCGAGGGGCCCCGGATGGCAACACCACCGTGCGGCTCGGCCTGTTCGCCACGATCCACGGCGACGAACCGCAGGGGGCGGGGGCCTTGCTGGAGTTGGCCAGACTCGCGCGGCGTGAGCCCGATCTGTTTCGAGGTTATGAGGTGCAGCTTTACCCGCTGTGCAATCCGACCGGCTACGAGGACGGGACTCGCCATTCGCGGCGCGGCGAGGATTTGAATCGGCATTTCTGGCGGGGTTCGGACGAGCCGGAGGTGGCGCTCCTCGAGCGTGAAATCGTGGCCCGGAAATTTCATGGTATTGTCTCATTGCACGCCGACGACACTAGCGACGGCCTCTATGGATTTGTGCGCGGGGCGACGATTAGCCGCGAGCTTCTCGCCCCGGCCTTGTTCGCCGCGGAGCAGTATCTTCCCGTCAATCGCGCTCCGGTCATCGACGGCTTCCGTGCGCATGGCGGCATCATCGACGAAGGCTACGATGGCATCCTGTCAGGAGGCCGGATGGAACCGCGGCCCTTCGAGATTGTCTTCGAGACGCCCGCCCACCAGCCGGTTGAAGCCCAGGTCTCGGCGGCGACGGAGGCGCTCACGGTCATCATTCGGCGTTACCGCGCGATGCTTTCACTCGCCAGCGGGATTTAGCGCCCGGGGCCAGTTCAGGGCTTCGGCTGGGCGGATTGCTCCGGTGTGACGGGATCGCCCTCCTGCAACAGGGCGTTGGGGCTGATCACGATTTGATCGTCCGCCGTGACGCCGTCGAGGACCTCGATGGTGTTGCCGAGATTGCGTCCGGGGCTGACCGGGACAAACTCCACCCGGCCCTCGCGGACGCGGGCGACCTGCGGGCGTCCGTTGCGCGTGAGCAAGGCGTTGCCGGGGAGACGGAAGACGCGACCGCTGGCGGCGGTGTCGATTTCGGCCGTGCCGGTGAGGCCGGCCGGGAGGAGACGTTCGGGATTGGGTAGGAGCAACTCGATGCGCATGGTGCCGGTGGCGGTGTCGAGCACGCGGGAGGAGCGCACGACCTGGGCGGGAAAATCGCGCCCGGGGAGTTCGCTGAAAGTCAGGCGCGCCTTTTGTCCGGCGGCGATGCGCAGGGCGGCCTCCGGCGGGGCAAAGACCTCGACGAGCAATTCATCCAGTCGGACCAAGTGGAAAAGCGCCTCCCCGCCGCGCGGCTGGTCGGCCTGCACATGGTCTCCGCGCTCGATGCGCCGTTCGGCCACGATGCCCTCGAAGGGGGCGCGGATGGTTTGAAAGCTGATCAACTCCTCGAGCCGGGCCAACTCGGCCTGCACGGCTTGCAGTTCGCCCTGGGCCGCCTCGGCGTCAGCCTCGCTTTGATCGAGGGCCTCGGCAGCGATGACACGATTGCGCGACATGTTTCGCGCGCGATCGAGCGTCGCCACGGCGAGGCGCACCCGGGCCTCGGCCTGACGGATTTTGGCCCGTGCCTGGTCCGCGCTCCGACGGACCTCCGGCGCCTCGATGACTGCGAGCACATCGCCTTGTTTCACCACGTCCCCGATGTCGGCCTTGCGCTCCCCGACCACGCCGGTGGCCCGCGAGTAGATGCTGGCCTGCTGCGAGGGGAGGGTGCGTCCGGGGAGCCGGATGATGGCAGTCCCGTCGGTCGGAACCGGGCGGACCACGGCGACGGTGGGGGCCGGTTTTTCGTCGGCCGCCGCCACGGTCGCCGCGTGCGTCAGCATGATGAGGATGAGGATCGACAGTGTTTTCATGCGCGAGTGTTCGGTGAAGCGGGTCGGGTCCGGTGCGCCATGGTGAGGGCAAAGGCGAACGGAACAAGCAGAAGAGAGGCCACCGTGCCAAAAAGAAGCCCGCCCACCACCGCGCGGCCGAGCGGAGCATTCTGCTCGCCGCCCTCGCCCCAGCCCAGGGCCATGGGCAGGACGCCGAGGATCATGGTCAGCGCGGTCATGAACACGGGACGCAACCGCGTGCCGGCCGCCTCCAGCGCGGCGGCCGCAGCCTCCCGACCTTCTACCCAGAGGTCGCGGGCGAAACTGGTCACGAGCACGCTGTTGGCCGTGCTGACCCCCACAACCATGATGAGGCCCATCAGCGCGGGCACGCTCAGCGAGGTGCCCGTGGCCCACAGCCCGGCAAAGGCTCCGGCGATGGCGAGCGGCAGGCCGGTGATGGCAACGAAGGGCAGCGACCACGACTGGAAGTTGACGACCATGACGAGGAAAATCAGCACGGCGGAGAGGGCCAGCCCGCTGAAGAGTTCACGGTAAGCCGAGTTCATCAGGCGCGCCTGGCCGGCCAACTCGATGCGGTTGCCGGGCTTCTGCTCCTTGCGCAGCGCGTCGAGCATGGGGTCGAGGCGGTCGAGGACTGAGCCGATGTCGGTGTCCTGCACATTGGCCAGCACGGTGATCTTTGGCAGGAGGGTCGAGCGTGAGACCGACGCGGGCACGCGCCTTTCCGAGATCTTGGCCATCGCGCCGAGCAGCACGGGCGGGCCGCCACCGGCGGCGGTGACAGGCAGTGCCATCAATTGGTCCACGCGGGTCAAGTCGCCCGGCGGCACTTGCACCTGGACTTCGTAGGAGGCGCCGATGACTGGGTCGGCCCAGAATCCGGGGCTGACCGATCCGCCGGAACCCAGCGCGGCGAGCAGCGCGGAGACCGCATCCTGCGGCGTGACTCCGAGTTTGGCGGCGCGCACGCGGTCGATTTCGAGGAAGTATTCGGGCTGGTCGAGGATTTCGCGCAACGTCACATCCACCGCGCCGGGCACGGTGCGGAGTTCCTCCATCAAGCGCCGGGCCAGAGCCAGATTCCCGGGCACGTCGCGTCCGATGAGGTTGACCTCGAAAGCAGTCGGGGCACCGCCGGAAAGCGTGAGGCTGGTCGCGTCGGCCGGACGGAAAAAATACCGGGCTTCGGGAAACTTGGTGTCCATCATGCCGCGCAGGTTTTTCATGATCCCGGCGACCGGACTCGCCCCGGGGGCGAGCTGGATCCAGACCTCGCCGTCGCCGGGGCCGGAGGCGGTGCTTTCGACCCACGCGAGATTGACCGCGGCGGGCAGGCCGATGTTCTCGACCACGAAGAGGAGTTCCTCCGGCGGAATGACCGCACGGATTTCGCGCTGGAGCGCGGCGAAGCGCTCGGCCGTTTCCTCCAAGCGGAGACCGGGTGGCAGCCGGACAAAAAGGCGGATGAGCCCCGCATCGGTCACGGGGAAAAATTCGCGCCCGAGGGACCGGCTGGCCAGCAGGCCTCCACCGAGGACCGCGAGGGCCAGCAGGGGCAGGAGCCAGCGACGTTGGAGAAAGAGCGCGAGCAACTTCTGCTGCCGGCGCCCCGCGGAATTCAAGGTCGACTCAAGGGCGAGATGGCAGCGCCAGACCGCGCCGGGATTGCGTCCGGCCGATCGCTCCACGGCCGCCAATTCCCCCGGCAGCATCAACGAGGCCAGCGTCGGCACGAGCGTCCGCGAGAGCAGGTAGCTCGCGATCATAGCGAAAATGACGGCCAGAGCCAGCGGCTTGAAGACGTCAGCCGCCGTGCCGGTGAGCAGAAACACCGGAAGAAAAACGATGCAGATGCCCGTGGTCGAAACGAACTCGGGGAAAGCGACCTGCTGGGCACCGTCGAGGATGGCCTGGCGCACGCCCTTGCCCAGACCGATCTGGCGCTTGATGTTTTCGATCTCGACGAGGGCGTTGTCCACGAGGATGCCGATGGCGAGGGCGAGGCCGCCGAGCGACATGAGGTTGAAGGTCGAGCCGGTCAGGTAGAGGCCGATGACCGAGCAGAGCAGGGCGAGCGGAATGGAGGTCAGGACGATGAACGTCGAGCGCCAACTGCCGAGGAAAAGCAGCACGGTGAAGGCGACGAGCGCTCCGACGAGAAGGATCTCCTTGAGCACCGTGTCGATGGCGGCGCGGACAAAGACGGATTGGTCGAAAATCGGTTCGATCGTCAGACCGGGCGGCGCCGAGGCCCGGATGGAGGGAAGACGGGCGAGGATTCCGCTGATGATGTCGAGGGTGGAGGCGGATCCGAGTTTCAGCACCGAGACAATGACGGCGTTGCTGCCGTTGAGCCGCGCGATGTTGGTCGAGACGGCGTCACCGTCGCGCACATTGGCCACGTCGCGCAGCAGGACAACCCGGCCATCCACCGTCTTGACCGGGAGGTCGAGGAACTCCTCGACCTTGGCCGGGCTGGCATTGACCGAGACCGGAAGGTCGCGGTCGCCCTCGCGGATGGACCCCGATGGCAGGGTCAGATTCTGCGCGGCCAGAGCCTTCCCCACATCGGAGGCTGAGAGCCCCGCCGCATTGAGGGCCACGGGATCAAGGTCGACCATGATCTGCCGTCCGGCCCCGCCGTAGGGCAAAGACAGGCGGATGCCCGGGATGCTCTGGACCTGCGCCCGCAAAGACAGGCGGGCCCAGTCGAACAACTCGGCCCCGCTCAGGCGGTCGGACGAGATGACAAGCTGGAGGATCGGCACGCTCGAAGGGCTGGTGCGGACAATGAGCGGCGGCTGGGTGCCCTGGGGCATGCGGCGCAAAATGGTCTGCGAGACCGAGGTGACCTGGGCGAGAGCCAGTTCGGGATTCACGTAGGGTTGGAAGCGCAGCTTGACCAGCCCGATGCCGTTGAGCGTTTCCGAGCGCACATCGACGAGATCGTCCACGTTGTTGAGCGTGACGATCTCGGCGAACGAGACGATCTTCGCGGCCATCTCGCGCGCGTTCAGTCCGCCGTAGGTCCAAACTTGGAGCAACTCGGGACTGTCCACCCGCGGCATGATGTCGGTCGACATGTTGCGCGCCGCCAGCACGCCGAACAAAAAGATCCCGATGGCCAGAACGGCGACCGAGTATTTGTAGCGAAGGGCGAAGAGAACGATCCACATGGCCGGGGTGATTCTCGTCTGTTACGTCCGCCGCCGCAAGAATGGGTCAATATCTGCTTGGCGTGATGCACCGGGCATCCTTAGTTTGGGAGCTGGCTTTGCGGGCCATGTCGTCATGACGCTTTGTTTCCCCCAAGAAACGCACCCCGGTGAGAGCAGGGTGGCGGCTACGCCGGCCACGGTCACGAAGCTGGTCAAGCTCGGCGCGACGGTCGCGGTCGAGGCAGGGGCCGGCCGCGCGGCCGGTTTTTCCGATGAGGCCTATGCATCCGCCGGAGCTCGCGTGGTGGACGACCGTGCTGAGTTGGTCGGCTTGGCTGATGCCTTGTTGCGGGTGCGGCACAGCTCGGTGGAGGAACTTGATGGGCTGCGCCGCGGAGCGCTGCATGTGAGTTTTCTCGATCCCTTCGCCGAGAAGAAGCTGCTGGGCGAAATGGCCTCGCGCGGGATTTCCACCATCAGCATGGAAATGATTCCGCGCACGACCCGGGCGCAAAAAATGGATGCGCTGACCTCGCAGGCCAACTTGGGTGGCTACGTCGCGGTCATGCTCGGGGCCACGCGGCTGCACAAAGTTCTGCCCATGATGTCGACCGCGGCGGGCACGCTGCTGGCCGGCAAGGTGTTTGTCATCGGCGCGGGCGTGGCGGGTTTGCAGGCCATTGCCACCGCGCGGCGTCTGGGGGCGCGGGTCGAGGCCTTTGACACGCGTCCGGTCGTGGCCGAGCAGGTCCGCTCGCTCGGGGCCAAGTTTGTCGAGATTGATCTGGGCGGCGAAACCGGTCAGACCGAGCAGGGCTATGCGAAAGAGCTGACCCCGGAGCAGTTGGCCCGGCAGCGCGAAGGAATGAAGGCCTGCTGCGCCGCCTCCGATCTGGTCATCACCACGGCGCAGGTCTTCGGTCGCCCGGCGCCCCGCATTCTCACGCGTGACATGGTGGCGGCCATGAAGCCGGGTTCGGTCATCGTCGACATGGCGGTCGAGTCGGGTGGCAACGTCGAAGGATCCGTCGTCGGGCAGACCGTCGTGGTCGATGGCGTGACCGTGGTCGGTGAGACCAACCTCCCCGGCCGCGTGGCCCAGCATGCCAGCCAAGTTTACGCCATGAATGTCTTCGGGTTGCTCGAGGAATTCTGGTCGAAGGAAACCAAGACCCTCCAACTTGATCCGGCGGATGACATCCTGGCCAAGTGCCTCCTGACCCATGCGGGCGAGGTCCGTGATGAACGTTTCCGCCTGAACCCATGATCCCATGAATCCGCTCCTCGCCGCCGCCGCGACGCAAACCTCCGCGGCCAATCTCTACATCCCACTGATCTTCGTCTTCATCCTCGCGACCTTCATCGGCCTGGACGTCATCCGCAATGTCTCGCGCTTGCTCCACACGCCGTTGATGTCGCTGACCAACGCGATCTCCGCCGTGGTCATCGTCGGGGCGATCCTCGTGGCCGGTCCGGAGGTGAACGATGAGCATCCGCTCTGGATCACCATCCTCGGCCTCGTGGCCATCTGCGCAGCCTCGGTCAACATTGTCAGCGGGTTCCTCATCACCAACCGCATGCTCAAGATGTTCAAGACGCGCGAACCGGAGAAGAAACCATGACGCCCGAGGCGCGCGATCTCCTGGTCCAGATCTTGTATCTGGTGGCCAGCGTCCTCTTCATCTTTTCGCTCAAATGGATGAATTCGCCGCAGAGCGCGCGGCGCGGGGTTATGGCGGGCGTCTGGGCCATGGCGCTCGGGGTTGGGGGCACGCTGGCCAATCCGGCGGTGGCCGTTTCCAGCCTTCCGTGGATCGCCCTCGCCGTGATGGTCGGAGGGCTCATCGGCTTCCCGCTTTCGAAGGTCCCGCTCACGGCGGTGCCGCAGCGAACCGCGCTCTCGCATGCCTTCGGCGGTTTGGCCGCGGGGTTGGTCGGCACGGCGAAATATTATCTCTGGTTGCATGAAGGCGGCGCGATGCTGACCGGCTTTCGCGTCTTTGCCATTTCGGCCGAAGTGATCCTCGGGTTCCTGACCTTCACCGGAAGCCTGATGGCGGCAGGCAAGTTGCAGGAAATCCTCCCCGGGCGCCCCATCACCTACCGTGGGCAGTTGGTCGTCAATTTTCTCACCTTGGGCGGGGCCATCGCCTGCGCGGTGGCGCTCATCATCAATCCGCAACTGTCCTTCCTCTTCCCGATCCTCGTTGTTCTTTCGCTGGCCTTCGGCGTCATGCTCATCATCCCGATCGGCGGGGCTGACATGCCGACAGTCATCGCCCTGCTCAATTCCTACGCGGGCCTCTCCGCCGTCGCCATGGGCTTCGTCCTCGACAACCGTTTGCTCATCATCGCCGGTGCGCTCGACGGATCCTCCGGCCTGATTCTCTCCATCATCATGTGCAAGGCGATGAACCGGAGCTTCAGCAACGTGCTCTTCGGCGCCTTCGGCAGCGTGCAGGAGTCGGGCGTGGAGGGGGAAGGCAAGGCGGTCAAGAGCGCCACGCCCGCCGAGGCGGCCGAGTTGATGGAGCAGGCGGACACCGTGGTCATTGTCCCCGGCTACGGCATGGCCGTGGCGCAGGCCCAGCACCGCGTGCGGGAGCTTTACGACCAACTGACCAAGCGCGGCATCACGGTCAAGTTCGCCATCCATCCGGTGGCCGGCCGCATGCCCGGGCACATGAACGTGCTCCTGGCCGAGGCGGACATTCCCTACGACGACCTGATCGAGATGGAGGAGATCAACTCGGACATGTCGCAGGTGGATGTCGTTCTCGTCCTCGGGGCCAACGACGTGGTCAATCCCGCGGCCAAGAACAACCCGAAGTCGCCGATCCATGGCATGCCGATCATCGAGGCCGACCGCGCCCGCACCGTGTTGGCGGTCAAGCGCTCGATGAAGCCCGGATTCGCCGGCATCGACAACGAACTTTACACGATGGACAAGACGCTCATGGTCTTCGGCGACGCCAAAGCGGTGGTCGGCGACATGGCCAAGGCCCTGGCCGGGGACTCAGGGGGTCACTGAACCGCGGCCGGAGCGAGGGCGTAGGGCAGGGGGCTGCCGCACGAGCGCATCTTTGCCATGGTGCTGCGGACGGTGTCAGCCAGCGTGTGGCGGTCGAGGATGTTGGCGATGGAGTTTCGGACCTCGAGCATGAGCGTGCGGAGCCCGCAGGTCGCCTCGTCCGGACAGGAGCATTTTTCGTATTGGCTCTGGCTGACGCAGCGGATCGGCGCCAGCGGGCCGTCGATCAGGCGCACAACTTGGCCGATGGAAATGCTGTCCATCGGCATGCTGAGGAAGTATCCGCCATATTTGCCGCGTTTCGTGCCGATGTAGCCGGCTTGGCGGAGTTGCATGAGGATCTGGTCGAGAAACCCCTTGGGCAGATTTTCGCGGGCGACGATTTCCTGGGCGCGGAGCAAGGGCCGGCCGAGTTCCTGCGCGATGCCGAGATCGATGAGCGCGCGCAGGGCGTATTCGCCGCGTTTGGAGACCTTCATGGGAGGAAATAATAAAGCCTGCCCCGTGGCGGGCAAGCCCCGCCGCATTGCCACGGGGCGGCGGGCACGGTATGAGAACATCCGTGAAAATTGTCTGCGCTTATTCGGGCGGCCTCGACACCTCGGTGCTGCTGCAATGGTTGAAGGAAACCTACGGGGCCGAAGTGGTCGCATTCTGCGCCAACATCGGCCAGGAGGAAGAACTGGACGGCCTCGAGGCCAAGGCGCTGGGCACCGGCGCGGCCAAATGCTTCGTTGACGACCTGCAGGAGGAGTTCGCGCGGGATTTCATCTTCCCCATGTTCCGCGCCGGCGCGCTTTACGAGGGGCAGTATTTTCTCGGCACGAGCATCGCGCGTCCGCTCATCGCCAAGCGCATGGTCGAGATCGCGCGGGCTGAAGGTGCTGCCGCCGTGGCGCACGGCGCGACCGGCAAGGGCAATGACCAGGTGCGCTTCGAGTTGGCCGCGGCCGCGCTCGCCCCGGAATTGGAGGTCATCGCCCCGTGGCGGCAGGAGCGTTTCCGCGAAAAATTCCCCGGCCGGGCCGAAATGATCGCCTACGCCGAGGCCCACGACATCCCCGTGCCAGTCACGGCGAAAAAGTCCTATTCGATGGACCGCAATCTCCTGCACATCAGCTACGAGAGCGGCATCCTCGAGGACCCGTGGTTCGACGCGAGCGACGAGGAGAACAAGGACATGTTCCGCCTCAGCGTCTCGCCGGAGGACGCGCCGGATGAAGCCGAGCATGTCGAGCTGCGTTTCGAGCGCGGCGATTGCACCGGCATCGCCTGCCGCGGGCTCGGGGAAATGCTGGCCGCCATGGGCTACGACGGTTCCCAAGACCAGCAGTTGAGCCCGTTCTGGGTCATGAAGGTGCTGAACAAGCTCGGTGGCAAACACGGCATTGGCCGCGTGGACATGGTCGAGAACCGCTTCGTCGGGATGAAAAGCCGCGGGGTTTACGAGACGCCGGGCGGGGCCATTCTGCACTTCGCCCACCGGCAGATGGAATCGCTCACGATGGACCGCGAGGTCATGCATCTGCGCGATTCGCTTATTCCGCGCTACAGCACGCTGGTTTACAACGGATTCTGGTTCGCCCCAGAGCGTGAATCCCTCCAGGCTCTCGTCGAGGAAACGCAAAAGAATGTGACCGGCGAGGTGCGGGTTAAACTTTACAAGGGTAACGTCATCGCCGCCGGACGCCGCAGTCCCGTCAGTCTCTACAATCCGCACATCGCCACGATGGAGGCCGACCCGACGCAGGCCTACAATCAGTCGGATGCCACCGGTTTCATCCGCTTGAACGCCCTGCGCCTCAAGGTGGCGGCGGCCGTCGGCGGCGGGCTCAAGTAAAGTTCGCCAGGAGCAGCAGGAGCCCCACGGTCAGCCCGATAGCGACCAAAACGAAGGCGAAAACGACCCAGGAACCACGATACCCACCGCCGGGGGGCTTGGGTGGTTTGGATGGCTTGGATGGACGGCCGGCTGGGGATTTTTTGCGCGTCGCCCGCGATGGCTCGGTTTGCGCCGGCAAAGGTTCCGGATTCGATTCCTGCCTGACGCCCGAGGGATGCGGCACCTCGGGTCGGTGCGACATTTCGCCGGCCAAGGCCGAAAATTCGGAGAGCGGACTCCATTCATCGCGGCCTTCAAACCAGAAAATCGTGGCCGGCTCGTAAAACGAGGCACGCAAACCGGCCATGACCTCCTCAACCGTGGCCGGCCCGTAAACCTCGCCGCCCCACGAGAGGTAAATCTTCGGCACGCCCGGTCGCCCTCGCGCCGGATTGCCGTCGGCCTTGGGCAGGAGGAAATCCGGCGGACGTAAAGTGGTCGCGGTCGGCGGCGGGCTGGCGGTTTCCTCATTCATGATCAAGGTCGGCGGCTCAGGAGGTCGGCTTGGCGCGAGGCGGGGTCGGGCGCAGGCGGCTGATGTCGTAGCCTTGTGCGGCCAAGCGGGCCCGGATGGGGCCGAGGATGGCGGGGTCGAGTTGCGGCTTGCGGGCGAGGATCCACAGGTATTTTCGGTCAGGGTGGCCGACCGCGGCCCATTGGTAGTCGCGGTCAAGGTCGAGTATCCAATAATCACCCTCGAGGGGCCAGAAGAAGCGCACTTTGAGCTTGGCGTTGTTGCTTCCCGGCACGGGTCGCGCGGTGCCCTCGATCGACGCCATGCGGCCGTTGCGTTCGCAGGAGTTGAGCACGCGAATGCTGCCGTCCGCCCGCGGTTCGTAGAGCGCGCGAGTGCCTGTGCAGCCGCGCTGGAAGAAGGCGGGAAAGGCCTCGATCTCGTGCCACTCCCCGGCGTAACGCGAGAGATCGACCGTGGCGACCGTGGTGGGCGGCGGCAAAGTGGCGCAGCCGGTCAGGAAAGCCGCGCCGATGGGGAGAAAACGAAAGAGCCGCATCAACCCAACATGCCCGACAGGCTTTGCCCTTGGCCAGTGGAAAGCCCGCGGCTCACTCGGGTGGGTGATTGATTTTCCATCGGAGATAGAGCACGCACCCGAGCAGGGCGAGCAGGAAGCCGAGTAGCCATTGGTTCCACGGGAAAGGTGGCGACGGCTTGGTCTCGACGGCAAACACGCCGGTCGGTGGATGGTTGGTCGCCTCGCCGGAGGGAACCAAGCGCCAATAGGTGCGGCTCCCGGCCAGGAGGTCCTCAATTTGCGCGCGGATCAAATCAAGTTCGCGCTCACCGGACTTGACCTGAGCCTGGCCGAGGACCTTGGTTCCTTCGCTCACGTGCGCAATCGGCGCAAAGCTGGGCTGGCGGGCCGGCCCGGCGCTCGGGCCGAGCGGAATGGTCATGGCCCCGCGTTCGAGGCGGTAGGCTTTGACCGCGCTGTTCTGCGGAACGCCAATGATAAGCGAGGCCCCGTGCTGCCCGGCGTTGATCACGGACGCAACGATTTCGGTCGTGGGCGTCGCTTCGACCGGTTCCGTGGTGGAAGGCTCCGGAGGCTCGGCCTCCCGAGGATCGGGCTCGGTCGCGGTTGCAACGGTGAGTGCTTCCCCGCTCAGGATGAAATCACCGCTGACGTTTTCGTGTCCGGCCCCGCCGTCCGGCACGGCGACCATCCGCCAGACCGCGGCTGCATCGCCCTCGGCCAGATCGGCGCCTCCGCGTGGTTCCTCCGCCGGTTGCATCCCGGACACCTCCTCGCGTTTGATCGGCGTGGTGAGGAGATCTTTGATTGCTTTCGGCCACGCGAGCAGCGACGCGATGAAGCCCGGCGGGGGCGGATAGTTTTCCCACTCCCCCATGGCCTCGTTCTTTCGCTGCAAAATGTAGCTGCTCCATCCGGTCCGCTCGGTCCACTCCAGCCGCGTGGCGCCGTTGGTGCGGACCAGCGTGATTTCCGCATTCAAGCCGAGCGGTCGCGGGGGCGGAGTCGGAGCTGGCAGACTGGGCGCAATCACCGGGCGATTGGTCGTGGTCACCGCTGCGGGCGCAGACTCCGCTGCAGCGGTCGCACGGATTGGCACGGTGATTTGCGTGCCGTTGAAGTCGATGAGAAGGTCCGCCGGCAGATCGGCCGGTCCGCTCTCGTCCTTCCTCAAACGGAGCTTCAGGCCGATGGTCTTGGTCTCGCCCGGCTCCACGTCGAAGGCTTCCGCTTTTTCCGCCGAGCGGATCATCGGGCCGGGGCGCAGGCGCAGATGCCCGGCGGCGCCGCCGTCGTTGCGCACCGAAAGCTCGGCGTCATAGTTGAAGCCGGGCTTGACCTCCCCGAAGTCCGGGGCGGCGACGATCTCGAGTCGCGGCGGCACCGGCGGGGCCGAAAACGTCCGGGTGTTCGTGTTGTTCGGTGTGCTGAAGACAACCGGAAAGGCCGGCACTTCGCCCTTGGTTTGCGCCGGGATCGAAAACTCCACGGGCACGGATTCGCCCGGTGGAATGTTCACCTCGCCGGGCGCCTCGACCGGCGAGCCGGGGGGCAGGACGATGCGAACGAGATTGTTGGTCGCCGCGCGGTTGGCCACGCGCATCGACAGGCGCCGGGTGTCGTCCGGCTGCACGGCCAGCACCGGCGCATCGAGGGTGATTTCGATCGGCGCGATGGCGCGGCCGCGAAACTCCACGACCGACGGATCCTGCGGGGAGAGCGAAACCCGGTGGAGGAAGTCCCCCGTCGTCGACGGCGCGAAGGAGATGGCGAAGTCGGCGCTGCGGGCGCGGCGGAGGCGGAAAGAACCGTCGGTCTCGACCACAAACGGTTCGGGCACCTTGATGTCGCCCTCAAGCATGCCGCCGCCGAGGTTGGCCACCTGGAGCGACTGGATGGGCGTTTCCCCCAGAACGACCTCGCCGAAATCCACCACCCTCGGCGCCGCGAGAACGGGGGGCGCATCCACGATCTTGATTGTGATCGTGGCCCGCCCGGTCCCGCCGCTGCCGGCCTTGACCGTGTAGACGAAGCTGTCGCTCAGCGAATCTTCATCATCCCCGTGCGTGTAACGCACGGTGGCGCGGCCCCGGGATTCGAGCGAGATCCCGCCCAGCTTCCCCCAGCGGGGTGAGCGTCCGATGCTGAATTGCAGATCGCGCAAGGCCCGGTCGGAGCCCGTGAGTGGAATGGTCACGCTGCCCCCGCGCGCCACTTCGACCGTGAGAGGTTTGCCCTGCGGCGGTGGACGAAGCTGCGCCAGGGCTTCCGGAAGGCCCAACCCGAGGGCCAGCAGGGCGAGACCAGTCGGCAGAAAGCTCGCGCGTATCTTCATCAGCTGGGCCAGCAGACCAAATGGCATTGAAAATGGCGAGTGGAACCCTAACTTGAAGTCTGGTTGTCACCGCTATGCTCCGCCTGCTTTTCCTCTGCCTCCTCGTGACGGCGCTGCCGGCGCTGGCCGAGGAGGCTGCGCCGAAAAACCCGGCCGAGCTTCTCGCCGTCCAAGACCCTCCTAAAGTCGTGCCTCGCGTGCTCGACCTGGCCACGCCCGACAACACCCGGCTCGTTATCTCCCTCGGCCGTCAGCGCGCGGTGCTCTTCGTCGGGGACGAGGCGGCCATCGACACGCCGGTTTCCACCGGCAAACGTCGCGCGCCCACACCGCCGGGCCAGTTCGCCGTGGCCGAAAAGATCATCGAGCAGTCCTCCAGCCGCCACGGCGAGTTCGTCGACGCGGCCGGCACCATCGTGCGTTCGGGAGTTAGCACGCGGATCGACGCCGCGCCGAGCGGAACGACATTTCGCCCGGTCCCCGTCCGCTATTTCCTGCGCTTGAACGCTGAGGGCATGGCCATCCATGCCGGCCGTCTGCCGGGCTATCCGGCGGCCGACACTGCCGTGCGGTTGCCCGCGGATATCGCGCCGTTGATCTACCAGCGGGTCAAGCCGGGCACGCTCGTGCTCATCGAGGAATAGAGCCGCCCCGGTCCGCGCCGGGTCACATTTCCTCGAGCGATTTGCCCTTGGTCTCGCGGACGAGCAGAAGGACGAAGACGATCGAGGCGGCGGCGAAGAACGTGTAAAGTCCGTAGGCTCCGCCCAGTCCGAAGGCGCCGAGCAGGAGCGGGAAGGTCATGGTGATCGCGAAGTTGGCCATCCATTGCACGAACCCGCTGATCGAGAGCGCGGCCCCGCGGAACTGGTTGGAGAACATCTCGCCCAGCATGACCCACATGACCGGGCCCCAGGAGACGCCGAAGCAGAAGATGTAGGCGTTGGCGGCCAGGAGGGCGATCGGTCCCTGGCGGTCACCCAACTGAAGACGCCCCGACGGGTCGAGCCCGGCCGTGGCGAACAGCACCGCGAGCACCCCGAGGGTCAGGGCCATGCCGACGGAACCGAAGATCAGCAACGGTTTGCGCCCGATGCGGTCGACGAAGGCCATGGCCACGAAGGTTGAGCCGATGTTGACGGCGCCGCTGATCACGTTGATGAGCAGGGCATCCGCCTCGGAGAATCCCGCCGCCTGCCAGAGCACCGCGCCGTAGTAGAAGACAACGTTGATGCCGACGAGTTGCTGGAAGGCCGCCAGGCCGATGCCGACCCAAAGAATCGGGCGGATCCGGTGCGTGGTTTTGTCATAGAGGTCGCTCATGCGGGGCTTGTCCCCGGAGCGAAGGGTTTGCCGGATCTCGGCCACCTTTTCCGCCGCGTCCTCCGGATGCCCCAGCCGGGCCAGTACGCGCGTCGCGGCGTCGTCCCGTCCGGCCGCCACGAGATAGCGCGGCGACTCGGGGATGAAGATCAGGGCGAAAAGAAAAATGAGCGACGGCACCAGCTCGGCCCAGAACATCCATTGCCACGCCTGAAAGCCGAACCAGAACTCCTGCGAGGCGCCGCCAGCCGCCCGCGCGATCAGGTAGTTGCTGAGGAAAGCCATGAACAGGCCCAGCACGATGGCCAGTTGTTGCAGCGAAGCCAGCCGTCCGCGCAGGGCGGCGGGGGCGACCTCGCTGATGTAGGCCGGACACAGCACGCTGGCCGCGCCCACGGCGAATCCGCCCAGCAGGCGGTAGAAGATGAACTCCCCCGAGCTGTGCGCGATTCCCGAGCCCCATGCGCTGAGGGTGAAGAGGACGGCGGTGATGAGCATGACGACCCGCCGCCCGAGCTTGTCGGCCAGCGTGCCCGCGGCGAAGGCCCCGGCCGCGCAGCCCAGCAGCATCGAGGCGACGTTGAAGCCCGACCCGAGGTTCGAGGCGTTGAACGACTTCTGCAGTGCCTCGACCGTGCCGTTGATCACGCCGCTGTCGAAGCCGAAGAGGAACCCGCCGATGGCGGCCACGGCGGAGATGAGAATGATGTGCCCGAGGTGGGTGGACGAATCCTGATGGGGGGGGGTGTTCATAAAGTGGGAACTAGATCCAAGTGTCGTCCGGGACGATCGCGTTTTTCGGAATGATGACGATGCCATCGCGGACAAAGTAATTCTCTCCGTCGTGGTTGGCCGGTTTGCCTTCCGGGCTGATGACCACGCGCTCGCCGATGCGGGCGTTTTTATCCACGATCGCATCCTTGATCGTCGTGTTGCGTCCGATGCCGATCGGCGGGACGCCGGCCGGGGCTGTCTGGTCGGAGTCGTAATGGTCGGCGCCCATCATGACCACGTTGTGCAGCACAGCTCCGGTCTCGATGATGCTGCGGATGCCGACCACGCAGCGCTCGAGGGTGGCCTCGGTGATGATGCAACCATCGGAGACGACCGCGCGCTTCATCGTGGCGCTGTTGATTTTGCTCGCCGGGAGGAAGCGCGGCCGGGCGTAGACCGTGGCCCCGGCGCGGTAGAAGCTGAAGGGCGGCTCGATCTCGGCCAGAGCCAGATTGGCTTCGAAGAACGAGCGGATCGTTCCGATGTCCTCCCAGTAGCCTTGGAAAACGTGCGCCTGCACGCGGCTGTGTTCGATCGCCGTGGGAATGATGTGCTTGCCGAAATCCTCGAAGTCGTTGTCGAGGCAGCGCACGAGCACGTCGCGGTCGAAGAGGTAGATGCCCATCGAGGCCTGATAGCGCTCGAGTTCGGTGGCAAGGCCGAGTTCGCCCAGCACGGATCCGGGAATGCGCAGGCTGGCCAGCACCTTGGGCTCCTTCGGCTTTTCGACGAAGCGGGTGATGCGGCGCTGCGCATCGGTCTGCATGATGCCGAAGCCCTCCGCGTCGTGCCGGCTGACCGGCAGCGTGGCGATGGTCAGATCCGCCCCCGAAGCGGTGTGCGCGGCCATCAGCTCGCGATAGTCCATCTGGTAAAGCTGGTCGCCGCTGAGGATGAGAAAATGCTGCCAGGGCCGCTCGAGGAAATAGCGCAGGTTCTGCCGCACTGCGTCCGCTGTTCCCTGATACCAGCCCGAGCCGGTCGGGGTTTGCTGCGCCGCGAGGATCTCCACGAAGCTGCCCGGGCTGAAGATGTCGAACTTGTAGGTCGCGCTGATGTGCTGGTGCAGCGAGGCGCTGTTGAACTGCGTCAGCACGTAAATGCCTCGCATCCCCGCGTTGAGGCAGTTGCTGATCGGGATGTCGACCAGCCGGTATTTTCCCCCGAGCGGCACCGCGGGCTTGGAGCGGTCCTGGGTCAACGGGAACAGCCGCTTGCCCGCGCCGCCTCCCATGATGATGCCCAGAGTCTGGGTCAGATCCGCGCTGGCTTGGGCGATGGCAGGGAGAGGCATGGTGACCATTGAGGTCGCGCAAACGCGCAGTGATGTCACGGCCATTTTTCGCCCCGTCGCGTTGGCGGGCGAAGAGGGGTTGCCAGCCTGCCCGCCAGCGGGCATGCTGCCTCCCCATTTATGTGCGGCATTGTTGGATACATCGGCCCGGCGGACGCAGTTCCCATTCTCCTTGATGGCTTGCGCCGCCTCGAATACCGCGGCTACGACTCGGCCGGCGTGGCCTTGGGCAACAACGGGGCGCTGGAAGTGCGCAAGTCGGTCGGGCGGATTCAAAATCTGGCCGACCTGCTTGTCCGGGATCCGGCGCGCGGCAACCGCGGGATCAGCCACACGCGCTGGGCCACCCACGGGGCCGTGACCGGCGAGAACGCCCACCCGCACACCGATCAGAGCGGCAAGATCGTCCTCGTCCACAACGGCGTGATCGAGAACTACCAGACCCTGCGCGAGGAGATGCAGCGGGAGGGTCACGTTTTTCTCTCCCAGACCGACACCGAGGTGCTGGCGCACCTCATCGGCAAGCATGCCTCGGGGATGGGGGAGCCCTCGGCTGACCTCCTGGTCGAGGCGGTGCGCCGCGCCCTGCGCGAGGTGCAGGGAACCTACGGCATCGCCCTCATGCACCGGGATGTGCCCGACCTCCTGATCGGGGCGCGTCGCGGCAGCCCGCTCGTGCTCGGGGTCGGGCGGGGGGAGAATTTTCTCGCCAGCGATGTGGCGGCCATTGTCAACCACACCCGCGATGTTGTTTACCTCAAGGATTGCGAGATCGTCCTCCTGCGGCCGGACAGCTTCCAGATCCAATCGCTCGCCGGCGCCGGGGCCGAATACGAGATCAGCACGGTCGACTACGACGCGGAGGAGGCGAGCAAAGGCGACTTCCCGCATTTCATGCTCAAGGAAATCTACGAGCAGGCTTCGACTGTGCGTGACGCCATGCGCGGACGCCTTTCCGCCGAGGAAGCCACGGCCAAGCTCGGCGGGTTGAACATGACGCCCGAGCAATTGCGCGAGATCGAGCGGGTCGTTCTCGTGGGCTGCGGCACCGCTTACCACGCAGGGCTGACCGGTGAATACCTCATGGAAACCCTGGCCAGCGTGCCCACGGAGGTCGAGGTGGCCAGCGAGTTCCGCTACCGCAACACGCCGATGGGCAAATACACCCTGACCTTTGTCATCAGCCAGAGCGGGGAAACGGCCGACACGCTCGCGGCCCTGCGGGAGAGCAAGCGCAAGGGGCACCGCACCCTCGGCATCTGCAACAACGTGGCCAGCACCATCGCCCGCGAGAGCGACGGCGGAGTCTACATGCACGCCGGCCCGGAGATCGGCGTGGCCGCGACCAAATCCTTCACCTCGCAGGTCACCATCCTCACCCTCCTCGCCCTGCTCATGGGGCGCATCCGCAATCTTTCCAGTTCGGCCGGCCTGCGCATGATCGAGGAACTTGAGCAATTGCCCGACAAGGTCTCCCGCGTGCTCGAGATGAACCCGCATCTGCCCGAGTTGGCGCAGAAATACGCCAACGCCCACGGCATGCTTTTCATGGGCCGCCAATTCCAATACCCCGTGGCTCTCGAAGCGGCGCTCAAGCTCAAGGAGATCAGCTATATGTTTTGCTCCGGCTACCCAAGCGCCGAGTTGAAGCACGGCGTCATTGCCCTGATCAATCCCGACCTGCCCTCGGTCTTCATCGCTCCGCACGACGCGCTCTTCGAAAAAAACGCCAGCAACATCGAAGAGGTCCGCGCCCGCAAGGGGCCCGTCATCGGCGTGGGCACCGAAGGCCACACCGCCCTCGAAAAAATCACCGACGACACGCTCTGGGTTCCCGACGCGCCCGAGTGGCTTATGCCTGTGCTCACCGTCATCCCCCTGCAGCTGTTCTCCTACCATATCGCCGTGGCCCGCGGCTGCGACGTGGACAAACCGCGCAACCTGGCCAAGAGCGTGACGGTGGAATAGGCGTGGGGCTGGTCCGCGGGGGGGTGGGGACTGCCTTGGATCAATGGCGGTCCAGCCCAAGTCCTCGGGGGCGCGAGCGTTCTTCTTGGCCAGCGAGGAACTTGGCTTGGACACCTAACTCGCTCGCTGCTAAATCTCGCCGCTATGAGCAGCCCCATCAGCCAAGACCTCACGATTTCACTGAACCTCAAGGGCGCGGCGCGCGCCCTGGAATTTTATCAAGCCGCTTTCGGCGCGGTCGAACGCTTCGTCATGCCTGATGGGCAGGGCGGGATCATGCACGGGGAGTTCCAGATCGGGGATTCTGTGCTGATGTTCAGCGACGAAACGCCGGATTGGGGGGCGTTGAGCCCGCAGACCGTGGGGGGATGTCCGCTCAGTCTCAACCTCCAGGTGCCGGACTGCGACCAAAGCACGGACCGGGCGCTCGCGGCAGGGGCGGAAGTTCTCCGTCCCCCGGCCACCTATCCCTGGGGCGAGCGCAGTTCCATGATTCTCGACCCGTATGGCTACCGCTGGGCCATCTGCACCCAAGTCGAAAACGTGTCACCCGAGGAAATCCAACGCCGCATGGCCACTTGGAACCCCGTAACCAACGAGTGGTGAGTCACTGCGACCGGCTGAAAATGCTGCTCCACGGCGGGACCCGCCCCGCCGGCGGCGGTTAGGTCGCCGTTGTTTCTCTGTAAAACCTGCTGAAAGTGCCCGCCGTTTTTGAGACATGGACTTTCTGCAGAAAGTCCATGTATCGGCTTCGGGTTGCTCGGGCTTGCCGCTCGGCGTGGCCGAGGTGCTAGGGATAGTTGGCTGGGGCGAATTCTTCGGGTGGGTGGCTGTGGCGGTGGGCGTTGGACGCGGACGAGCTTGGCGGAATCCGGGCCGTGGTATCTTGGGGCGAAGAGGGAAGGTCGGTGACCCTCGGCTGTCTGAAATCAAGCGGCGATGGATTAGGGGCCTCAATCGTTCGGCGCGAAGTTGGGGATGGGGGTGCCGCCGAACTCGGAGGCGAGGCGGGCGACGGCCCCGGTGAAGCCGGCGTTATAGTCGAGGGCGACCTCGTTGCTCACGTAGTCGGTGCGGTCATCGCGGTAGGAGGTGTCGTTGGCGGCGTTGGGTCCGCCGACGAGGGCACCGTAGAGGACGAAGCGGTTTTGCGCCGGAATGTTGATATTGTTCGAGGTTGAGCCATGGGCGGCGCGGTGGTGGGGGTTCTTCGGCGGGTTGTTGCCGAAACCGACGACATAGCTGCGGCCCAGCGGATTGCCGCCGAGCATGTAGTTGATCTGCGACCGGGCGAAGTCGCGGTAGCGCGTGCCCACGTCGCCGACGCGGTCGGCGTAGACGTAGGCCAGAAACGCGGTTGTGGCGGCATAGCGGAGCGAGCCCCATTGGTCGAGCCAGGCCAGGCCGCCGGGCGTGTAGGCGATGCGTGAACCGTTGGTGCCGATCGTCCAGTAGTCGAGCCACCGCTGGGCGAAGGTTTTGTAAACAGCCTTGCCGGTGAGTTGTGCAAGCAGAACGGCTGAGCCGTAGGATTTGTCATCCCACGAATGGGTCCAGCGCGCCCCGGCGTTGGCGAAGCGTTCGGCGAAGAGCGTTTCGGCTTTGTTCAGGTAGGCCGCCTCACCGGTCGCACGGTAAAGCCACGCGGCGGACCAGATGAGTTCGTCGTAGAATCCCGAGTAGGAGTTGTAGTAGTTGCGGGCGTCGGGAATGGAGTCGACATAACTCCCTCGATACGTGTCGGCGAACGCGAACAGACTGCGCGCGCGTTCCAGCAGTCGCGCGGCGTAGGCGGGATCCTCGTTTTTGAACAGGAGGTGGGCCGCGGCCAAGGCGGCGGCGGACTCCCCTGCGACTTCCGTGCCGGGCTTGCTTGGATCAAGGCGGAAGGACGGACGGGGCATGGTCATCGCCTCGGGCGGCCCCCAGAAGGAGTGATCGGCCGAACCGGTGCCGATCTGCCCGTAGAGCACGTTCGGGGCGGGGCTGGCTTTGAGCAGCCAGTCGGTTCCCCAACGCACGGCGTCGAGGAGGAACTGCTTCTGTCCGGTCGCGGTGTAGCCCTGCGGGTATTCGATCCCGCCCCACGCGAGGAGGGTGAGCGTCGAGGAAAGAGGGAGGCCGAACTTCACATGGTCGCCGGCGTCGTAGTATCCGCCGGTGAGATCGACGCGATTGTCTGCGCCGTCTTGCAGGGCGGAGTTGCCGCGCCATTTGACACGGGATCCAGCCGGCAGCACACCCGAGCGTTGCGCCTCGTAAAAGTAGAGGGACTTTTGCAGGGCCTCGCCGTAGTTGAACGCGGTGGCGGGTGCCTGGCGGTCGCGGATGCTGACAGCGCCGGAGGCCTTGAGGATCGTGGCCCCGCTGGCCATCGACAGATCCACGCCGAAGGTCTCGGTGCCTTCGGTGGCGGTGTCGGCCAGCAGGGTGATCAGCACGGTCTTTTGCAGCGTGCCGGGCTCGAAGGTCAGCGTGCCCGAGGTCGCCAGGTAGTCCGCGCCTGCGCGCGCCGTCAGATCCTTTGTCTGGTATCTGACGCTCGTGGTCGCGGTAGGCGCGGCACTGAGCGTGACGGCCAGTTGCGCGGTGGCGTTGCCGCTGGCCGGTTCATCCACGGTGAGGTCCGCGATGGAGAACTGCCGCACGGTCGGGGTCGGCGTGGGCTGCGGCGTGGGAACGGGCGTCGGCGTCGGGGTTGGCGTGCCTTGGGCGCGGAGTTGGAAGCCGGTCGGAGGCTGCCGCAGATTGCCGGGCTGGGCGATGAACCCGAAGGTGACCCGGCCGCGAGCCGGGATGTTCCGGTTCCATGTGGTGTTCGTTGCATCGAACACGATGGTCGAGCCGGTGCGGCTGACCACACGGGCGTTCCAGATGTTCGCGATCGTGCGGTCCAGCCCCGTGAGCGTGAGGCTCCAATCCTGCAGCGGTGCCGACGTGCGGTTTTCGATGTCCACCTGACCTTGAAGTCCGGTGAGCCAATCCGAGGTCACCTTGAATGTCACTGTGACCTGCGCGTTGGTGAACACCGCGTTCGGCGAGCCCGGCGTGGGCACGGGCGTCGGAACTGGCGTCGGGACGGGAGTGGGCACCGGCGTTGGCACGGGTGTCGGGACTGGTGTGGGCACCGGAGTAGGCACTGGTGTCGGGGTGGGGTTCGGCGTCCCGGTGCTGCCTTGGTGGGTGAAACTGGCCTTGGCGGGCTGGAGTTTGATGGCTCCGGGGGACCCGAGGAATCCGAACTTCACTGTGCCGCGCGGAGCGACGGCGCTGTTCCAACTGAAGGGTGCCCCGTCCAGCGTGTAGCGTTTGCCGACGCGCGCAGCCACGCGGGCGCTGTAAACCGAGGTGATTTCCTGGTCGAGTTCGAAGGCGAGAGTCCAAGCGGGCAGAGTGCGATCGGTCTTGTTCACGATGGTCACGTCGCCTTGGAAGCCCGAGCCCCAGTCGTTGGTCAGGCAGAAGCGGACGATGACCTCGTCGGTTTCGAGGATCGTATTTTGCGCGCCGGGGACCGGGGCGCCGTTGGTCGTTCCGCAGTGGCAGGTCTCTCCGGTCTTGGGGCAATCGGGCACGGGATTCGGCGTGGGCGTGGGATTTGGGGTCGGGTTCGGCGTCGGATTGGGCGTCGGAGTCGGGTTCGGCGTGGGCGTGGGATTCGGGGTTGGCGTGGGTGGGAGGTTCGATCCGCCGAAGTCGAGGTCGCTGGTGGAGAAAAACACCTCCGCGGCCGGGTCAATGCGCTGCCAGACGACGTAGAGAATGTGGCGTCCGGTGCGTGCCGGGAAATTCACGCTGAACAAGTAGTTCGAGCCGACCAGCCGCGCGTTTTCTCCTCCGGCAAGCGGTTCAAGGTCACCCCATTTCAGCGGCTGGGTTGGGTCGTAGTTCGGACGGGTGATGTAGGCGCGGAAGAAGCTCGGATCGTGCGGCGTGGGGGCATAGAAGGTGCAGTTGAACGGCCCCGGATTGACCCGCGTGGCCGGCCAGTCGGTGCGGGCGAGGTTGAGTCCGCGGTATTTGTCGCGGCCGCCGCCGGGCAGTTGTCCGTCTGGCACCGCAGCTTGCCAGTTGTAACCCGGGATGTTGCGAGTCACCTCGTGCCAGTCGTAAAACGGCTGCGTGCCGCCGAGGGCGATGGCGGCTCGCACGCCGCCGGATTGGGGCGTTTGCGGATTCTCGAGGAAGCCGGCGTAGGAACGGCTGATCGGAATGGCCATTGATCCGTGCCCGAGGGCTTGGGGCTGGCCGAGGCCGAGCAGGCCGAGGCAGAGGGTGAGGAGGACGAGGCGGGGAGGGGTGAGTGTGGTCGTCATGCGCGCAGGCTGGCATGGAGTTTCGCTGTTTTCCTCCCGGACTCGCCGGAGCGGGCTGAAAACTCGCTGAATCGGCCCGCGAGCACTGGCGGCGAAGCATGAGCGGGGGGGCGGGACGCGCGGATTGACCCGACTTTGGCCAAGCGGCATGGTCGGACGCGATGGAGCAGCACCCGCAAAAATCTACGGCCCATTTCTGGATCTGGAGCGGAGCCTTGTGGTTGGGCATGAGTTCGATGTTCTTCCTCACCCGGGCGATTCTGCATGATGACTGGCTGCGCGCCCTCGGGTTCACCCTCACGGTTGATGGCCTGGCCTTCCTCGTGATCTTGGCGCTGAAGGTCGCCTACGAACGCATGCAGACCCGTGACGGGTTCAGTCTGCGCACGGCTGGGTGGCTCGTCGGGCTGAGTTTCCTCGGCTCGGCCTTTCTTTCCGCCTTCGCCTTCGGCTTCGTGCGGCTGACCGGTTGGTGGATTCCCGGATGGACTCCGCTGGAGGAAATTCTTCTGCGTTTTCTGCTCTACTGGTTGACGTTTCTCGCGGCGAGTTTCCTCTATTTCTGGCTGCTGGCCGATTCCGACGCGCGGCGGGGGCAGCGGGAAGCCGATGCAGCGAGGGCCGAGGCCACCCGCACCGAATTGCTCCTGCTGCGGGCCCAACTCGACCCGCATTTTCTTTTCAATTCGCTCAACGGCATCGCCTCCCTCGTGCCCGCGGATCCCGCGAGGGCGTCGGTCCTCATCCACCAACTCTCCCGCTACCTGCGGTATTCGCTTGATCGCCGGCACCAGGACAGCGCCCGCATCAGCGAGGAGGTTGCGGCGATGGAGACCTACTTGGGGATCGAAAAGACACGTTTCGGCGACAACCTCGATGTTTCCGTGGCCTGCGATCCGCCTTCACCCTCGCGGCGGGTCCCGTGTTTTTTGCTGCAGCCGTTAGTCGAGAACGCGGTCAAGCATGGCTTCGCCACGGCCACGCCACCCCTCCAGGTCTCGCTCCGCGTGCGGGAAACCCCGCGCGATCTGCGCATCGTCGTGACCAACTCCGGACGCCTCCTCGGCCGGGTCCGCGGGTTGGGGCTCGATGTGCTGCGTCGGCGCTTGCAACTTCACTACCCGGGGCGCCACCGCTTCCGCATCCGCGAAAGCGAGGGGCAGGTCATCTGCACGCTCATTGTGCGTGGGGAGCCATGATCCGGATCGGCCTGATCGACGACGAACCGCTGGCCCGTGCCGGGCTGCGGCGCGTGTTGGCCCAGATGCCCGGCGTCGAGATTGTCTGCGAGGCCGGGGACGTCCGGGAAGCGGCGCAGGCGCTCGCGAAAACACGGCCCCACGGCATCTTCCTCGACATTCAAATGCCTCGTGCCACGGGCTTCGATCTCCTCGACCGCCTTGATCCCGCGCCCCTTGTGGTTTTTGTCACTGCGCATTCCGAGCACGCCGTGCGGGCCTTCGACGTCAATGCGGTCGACTACGTGCTCAAGCCGGTGGAGCCCGCCCGCCTCGCCCAAGCCATGGAGCGTCTGCGGGCCCGTCTGGCCGGTGGCGAGGACGCCGAGATGTTTTCGCCGGAGGACCGCATCTGCCTGCGCGCGCCGGAGCGAACCATCGTGGCCCGCATCAGCGAAATCATTTGCATCCGGGCGGATGGTGATTTTTGCCGCTTCGTCCTGGCGGATGGACAAAGCCATTTCATCTGCCGCCCGTTGGGCGGATTCCTGGCCCGGTTGCCGAATCCGCCCATCCTGCGCCTCGATCGCTCGCTCGCGATCAACAGTCACCGGGTGCAGAAAATCGAACGCGCCGGATCCCACGCATCCAAGCTCTGGCTCGAAGGGCTGGCCGAGCCCCTGTCGCTCGGCCGGGCGGCCACGATGCGCTTGCGGTCCGGCCTGACTCCCCGGGCCCCCTGAGGCCACCGCGCCGCGGTCGGGTGCGGATGTTCTGGCCGCTCGGGGGAAAGCCAGCGCCGGAATCAGGTCCTCGCCGGCGGCTTGCTTTTTACCGTCGGGTCGGGGGAGATAGGCGGATGCAAAATCCTGGCGAACTGGGCTTCCGCATGCCGGCGGAATGGGAACCGCACGAGGCTGTCTGGTTTTCCTGGCCGCACCCCGAAGGCATCAGTTTCCCCGGCGCCTACGAGCGCATCCCTCCGGCCATGGGCGCGTTGGTGCGGGCGGCCGCGGAGTTCGAACCGGTGCGGATCAACGTGCGCGATGCCGCCGAGGAGGAGGAGGCGCGGCGTCAGGTGGGGCGCCATGATCATGTGCAATACATCCATCTGCCGACCAACGAGCCGTGGTGCCGCGACCACGGGCCGATCTTTCTCGTCAACGATGCGACCGGCGAGGTCGCGGTGGCGGACTTTGATTTCAATTCCTGGGGCGGGAAGTATGCCGGTCCGGACCTCGACCGGCAGGTGCCGTCTGCGCTGGCAAAAATTCTCGGCCTACGCTGCTTCCGTTGTCCCATGGTGCTCGAGGGCGGCTCGATCGATGTCAATGGCACCGGCTCGCTTCTGACCACGCGAAGCTGCCTGCTCAATCCCAATCGGAATCCGGATCTGACCGAGGTGCAGATCGAGGCGAACCTGCGCGGTTGGTTGGGGGCGCGGAACATTCTCTGGCTGGGGGACGGGATCGAGGGGGACGACACGGATGGACACATCGACGACCTCACGCGCTTCGTCGGCAAATCCCGCGTCGTCACCGTCGTGGAGCCGGACCCCGATGATCCCAACCATCTGGTCCTCGAACGAAACCTCGCCGCCCTGCGGGGGTTGCGTGACGAGGACGGAAAACCGCTGGATGTTGTCACGCTGCCGATGCCGTTGCGCCGCCTCGAGCACGAGGGCCAGCGCTTGCCGGCCAGCTACGCCAATTTTCTCCTCGTCAACGGCGGCGTGCTCATGCCGTCCTTCAACGACCCCCGCGATGCCGAGGCGGCGGCGGTGCTCGGCTCGCTTTTTCCCGGACGCAAAGTCGTTCCGGTCGACTGCCGCGACATCATCATCGGTCTTGGCTCGGTTCATTGCCTGAGCCAGCAACAACCGGCGCCTCCGCGCGGGGTTGTCCTGTGATTGCACCGGCGGAATCCCCGGCTGACGCCCGGGTGGGCCGGGTCAGT
Source organism: Chthoniobacterales bacterium (assembly GCA_041736875.1). Lineage (GTDB taxonomy): Bacteria > Verrucomicrobiota > Verrucomicrobiia > Chthoniobacterales > JACTMZ01 > JACTMZ01. Next base: position 72,715 of record JBGSSV010000111.1, read on the forward strand.
CAATGAAGGCTTTGGCGCGGCGGAGTTTCTCAAGGCCCCATGCAATGTTGATGAGCCGTTTGCCCGTGTTCCAGAATTTCAGGCGAGATTTCTAGAGGCCTGAATGCGCCCCCGCGGCCTTGACTCGATTTGCGGCCGGACCCATCCTTTCCCACCCTCACAACAAACAAAGGAGCTACCCCGTGGATATCAAAGAAATCAAAGCGCTCATCGATTTGATGAAGAAAAACGGCCTCACGGCCTTCGAGATGGAAAAAGACGGCTTCCGCATCGCCTTGGCCAAGGAATCCGGCTACCAACCCGGCGTGGCTTACGCGGTGCCACCCCCGGCCGCTGCCGCCCCAATCCAGGTTGCCGCCGCGAGCGCCGCCCCGGCCGAAGCTGCCCCCGCCGCCCCCGGCAAGGAAATCGCCTCGCCCATGGTCGGAACGCTTTACTATGCCCCGTCCCCGGAATCGCCGCCCTTCGTCTCGGTTGGACAGACGGTTACCCCGGATACCGTGGTCTGCATCATCGAGGCCATGAAGGTGATGAATGAAATCAAGGCTGAGGTGTCTGGCACCATCGCCGAAGTCGTGGCGGAAAACGGCCAGCCGGTCCAGTTCGGCCAGGCCCTTTTCCGTCTGAAGTAACCGCCGGTCCTCCCGGTCTGCTGTTTCCATGATCAAGCGCCTGCTCATCGCCAACCGCGGCGAAATCGCCCTCCGCATCATCCGGGCCTGCAAGGAACTCGGCATCCGCAGCATCGCGGTCTACTCGGAGGCGGACGTGCAGTCGCTCCACGTGCAACTGGCCGACGAAGCCATTTGCATCGGGCCCGGTCCGAGTCCGCAAAGTTATCTCAAGATCGACCGCATCATCAGCGCCGCCGAAATCGCCGATGCCGACGCGATCCATCCCGGCTACGGCTTCCTCGCCGAGAACGCCCACTTCGCCGAGGTCTGCGGCAGTTGCAAAATCAAGTTTGTCGGTCCGTCGCCCGAGGCTATCCGCCTGATGGGCGACAAAAACATGGCCCGTCAGCAGGCGATCAAGGCCGGCGTGCCGATCACGCCCGGCAGCGACGGGATCGTCGAGAGCGAAGGCGAGGCCCTGCGGGTTGCGCGTAAAATCGGTTTTCCCGTCATGGTCAAGGCCGTGGCCGGCGGTGGCGGGCGCGGCATGCGCGTGGCCCACAACGAAGTCACTCTGGTCAAGGGCTACCACAGCGCGCGGACCGAGGCGGAGAAAGCCTTCGGCAATGCCGCCGTCTACCTCGAAAAATTCGTCCAGAATCCGCACCACATCGAGTTCCAACTCATCGCGGACAGCAAGGGCAACGCCGTCCACCTCGGCGAGCGCGACTGTTCCGTCCAGCGCCGCAACCAGAAGATCATCGAGGAATGTCCCTCGCCGATCATGACCAAGGAACTGCGCAAGAAAATGGGCGACGCCTCGCTACGCCTCGTCGAAGCCGTCGGCTACGAGAACGCCGGGACGATCGAGTTCCTCGTCGATGACGAGAGCAACTTCTACTTCATGGAGATGAACACGCGCATCCAGGTCGAACATCCGATCACCGAGGAGGTGTATGGTTGCGATTTGGTCAAGCAGCAACTCCAGATCGCCTCGGGCGAGCCTCTTTCCCACCACGTCCTCCACGCCGTCCCGCGGCACCACTCGATCGAGTGCCGGATCAATGCCGAGGACCCGGAAAACAACTTCACGCCCTCTCCCGGCACGATCGACCTCTATTACGCGCCGGGCGGACGCGGGGTCCGCATCGACTCGCACGCCTACGCCGGCTATCCGATCCCGCCGAACTACGATTCCATGATCGCCAAGCTCATCGTCCACGCCTCGACGCGCGACCAGGCCATCTCGCGTATGAGCCGCGCTCTTGGCGAATACATGATCACCGGGGTCAAAACAACGATCCCCTTCCAGCAGGAGATCATGCGTCACAAGGATTTCATTGCCGGCAAATACGACACGGGCTTTGTCGAAAAAATGCTGGCCGAGCGCGCGAAGCTCAAGTGAAGCCCCTGGCCGAGGCGCGGCTCTACGGGATCGTTGATCTCGGCTACGTCTCCGCGGAGAGTGCGCCGGTCGCGGCCGAGCGGCTGATCGCTGGCGGGGCCGATGTGCTGCAATTGCGGGCCAAGCACATGGAGCGCGGGATCATCGCTGACCTGGCCCGCGAGATTCATGCCCTCACGTTTCCGGCCGGCGTGCCACTCATCCTCAACGACCATGCGGATCTCCTCCGCGAGGTGCCGGCTGAGGGGGTTCACGTCGGACAGGATGACCTCAGCGTGGCCGAGGCCCGCGCGGCTGCGGGCCGTTCCTGCCTGGTGGGCAAATCCACCCACAGCATGGCCCAGGCTATGACTGCCGCCGCGGATGGCGCGGACTACATCGGCTTCGGACCACTCTACCCCACGCCCACGAAGCCGGGGCGTCCTGCCATCGGTCTGGACGAGATTGCCGCGGTCGAGGGGATGCTGAGCATTCCGGTTTTCTGCATCGGCGGGATCAAGCTCTCGAACCTCCCCGAGGTCGGCGCTGCAGGAGCACGCCGGGTTGTCATTGTTTCCGGTTGGCTGCAGGCGGATGATATCGCTGCGGCGGTGCGCGAAGCGCGAAGATTGCTCGATTCATGAAAACCGTTTGTTCTCCCGAAGTGGCGGACGCCTTGGCAGCGGGACGTCCGGTCGTCGCCCTTGAATCAACCATCATTGCCCATGGCATGGCCTATCCAGCCAACGTGGAAACCGCCCTCGTCGTCGAGGAGGTCGTGCGTGCGCACGGTGCCGTGCCCGCCACCATTGCGGTCATCGGCGGAGTTCCAAGGGCCGGTTTGACCCGTGAAGAGATCGAGCGATTCGGCCGTGAGGGCCCAGGGATCATGAAGGTTTCGGTGCGCGATCTTCCCTTGGTCGCCGGTCGCGGGCTGGACGGCGCAACCACCGTGGCCTCGACCATGCGCCTCGCCGCGATGGCCGGCATCCCTGTTTTCGCCACCGGCGGCATGGGCGGGGTGCACCGCGGCGCCGGGGAAACCTTTGATGTCTCGGCTGACCTGACAGAAATGACCCGCAGCGATGTCGCGCTGGTCACCGCCGGGGCCAAGGCCATCCTCGACCTCGCCCTGACTCTCGAACGCCTCGAGACCGATGGCGTTCCCGTGGTCGGCTACCAGACCGGCGAATTCCCCGCGTTCTACTCGCGAAGCAGTGGACTGAAAGTGCCGATGCGGGCCGATTCCCCCGAAGAAGTGGCCAGCATCATGCATTCCAAGTGGGATTTGGGGCTGCCCGGGGCGGTCATCGTGGCCAATCCGATCCCCGAGGCGGACGAAATCCCGGCCTCTGAGATTGACCCCGTCATTGCCGCTGCGCTGGCCGAGGCGGAGATCCGCGGCGTCCGAGGCAAGGACGTCACGCCGTTCCTCCTGGCGGAAATCGCCCGCGTGACCGAGGGGCGCTCACTCCGGGCCAACATCGCGCTGGTCAAAAACAACGCCCGCGTGGCGGCGGAAATTGCCGCGGCTTTTGTTCGGGCCCTCTAAGGGTTGCGAGCGGCCGCTTTTTTGACTACCCAAGACCTGCCGTGATTGCCTGCGTCAAATTCAGCCGATCTCGCTCCCGAGCTCTGCTGCGGCTTGGCGCCGCGGGCGTGTTTGCGATGCTTTCCGGCGCCTCAGCTTTTGCGGCGGCGGAACTTGAGAGCCGCGAAGCTGGGACGATGCCAGCCGAATCCGATTTGGTCAGCGGCGTCGGGGGTGGAACCTTCAACCTCGGCACTTTCCTCGGGGCCGGACGGTATTATTCCAACGGAATCACCGGGCAGAACACCACCACGGCCAACGTCGAGAGCGGGCACATTTGGAACGGACATGAATCCCTCGCGCATGTGACAAACTATTTCCAGTCGTCCGACACATGGAGCAATGGCTTGGTTTCTGCGCTTTTTGACCGGCACGCGACGTGGGTCGGTATGGTCATCGGCGGCCGCCAGACCGCAACCAATCCAAATATCAGGCAGCAGGGCATTGCCTATGGCACGGACCTCATCAGCTCGGCCATCGCAACTTCGTGGAATGGTGCGGCCTATGCGCTTTCGTTCAACATTTCCGCCGACACCTACGTGGATGGCCTCACCAACGCTTTCGCTCAGGCCGAGGTGGTCAACTCCAGCTACGGCTACACGGACCCGAGCGGGAGCAACGCTTTGACAATCTTTACCGACGCGATGGTGGCGCAGAACCGCCAGACAACGTATGTCGTCTCCGCCGGCAACTCCGGCTCGGGCCCGAACAACGTGGGGGCGCCGGGTTCGGGCTACAACACCGTGACGGTTGGTGCCCTTGGCAATGCCAACACTTACAACAGCGTAGCCGGCTTCAGTAGTCGTGGGCCGCAAGACTTCCTCAACTACAGCACCAACGGCACAGCCCTGATCGTGGCTGGAGTGCGGGCGGCCGTGGACATAAGTGCACCGGGTGAATCCATCAACACCGCTTACTTTGGCGGACAGAGCGGTGGAAACAACCCGACGCTATCCGGCTCGACCGCTTGGGCCACCAACAGCAACAGTTATTCTGCGGTCAACGGTACGAGCTTCTCCTCGCCCATCGTGGCGGGCGGCGTGGCTTTGATGGCCAGCGCAGCCAAAACCATCCCCGTGCTCTCCACCAACAGCGAAGCCGTTCAGAGCGTGGTCTTGAAATCCATTCTTCTGACCGGAGCCGACAAGACCAGCGGCTGGTCCAACGGTCAGGCCTCGACCAACGGGGTCATCACAACGACCCAATCTCTCGACTGGGCCGTCGGCGCGGGGCGCATGAACCTCGACAACAATTTCAATATCCAGGTCAATGGTCAGACAGGAGTAACCGGGACCAACTCCGGGTCTCAGGGCAATGTCGCCGCCACGGGTTGGGACTTTGGCGCGGCGCAGTTCGGCTTGACCAACGACTACTCCTTGACCGGCCGCCTTCTTGGCGGGTCGACCTTCACCACGACGCTCTCGTGGCTGCGCGAGCGCACCTACAACGCGGGTGCCGGGACGGTGAGCGATTTGGCCCAAGCCGATCTGAATGTCTCCCTCTGGCAGCTCGGCGTGAACAACGTGTTCGAGTCAGTCGTGGCCCAGTCGGTCAGCCTCTACAACGTGGTCGAGCATCTGTCCTTCAGCTTGCCTTCAACCGGCTACTACGGGTTGCGCGTGGGCTATGCATCGAACACCTTCGACCTCACCGGCAATTGGGGCACGGGCGGCAACCTGCAATCTTACGGTGTTGCCTGGCAGGGCACCGGGATTGCCGGGGATCAGGTCGCCTACCGCATGCAGACGAACCGCTTCAACGCGGTCCGCACCGAGTTAAACAACAGCCCGCCCTACGCCGGCGTCTTCAACGCCGGCACCAACGAAGTTGGCCTCTACGCGAACAACGGCTCCTTCGGCAACACGCCCGGAGCGGCGGCCTTCCAAACTCTCACCACCACGGGTGACGGCAACACCGGCGCCGCCCGCCCGATGCAGGCTGGCGACACCTTCACCATCACCGCCTTCACCTCGGCCAACCCGAGCGCCGGCGGTCGCGTTGGTATCGCCTTCCGCGACAGCACGAACTACTCCGACTTCTTCTCCTCGACCGACGGCGACACCGAGGTGCGTCTGCAACTCGACAGCAGCGGCGACTGGAAAATCTACGAGGGCGGCACCGAGCGCATGGTTTCCGGCTCCGCCCCGGGAGCCGACCGCACTCTCGTCTTCAAGGTCACGAGCGATACAACCTTCGATGCGCAGGTCGGCGGCACCTGGTATCGCAACTTTGTCATGGGCGCCGGCGGCGGACTCATCGACAGCCTCGCTCTCTATGCCTACGGCGACACCAACCCCGATGTTTTCTGGAAGAACGGCATGCTGGAGGACACTGGGACCGTCGAGCTTGGCTATGCCCTCGGTAGCGCCAACTCGCGCACCCACGCAGGCAACGTCTTCGCCCCCGGGGTCATCACGGACGGACTCGCCGCCACGAGCAATGTCACCGTCCGCACGAACGCCGTCTTCATCGGCGGCGACGCCGGCTCGCAGGTTAACCTCGTCCACTCGAACACCTACTCCGGCCTCACCACCGTCAACTCGAACGCCACCCTCCAAGTCCAACACGCCAACGCCCTCGGTGCGACCAACGCCGGCACGACCGTGTCCGCTGCTGCCACGCTCAAACTTTACAGCCCCGCCGCGCTCTCCGTGGTCGGCGAGTCGCTTACCCTCGCCGGTTCCGGTGTCGGTGGTTCTGAGGGCGCCCTGCGTAGCGTCGGTGGCACGAACTCCTGGACCGGCGCCGTCACGCTCGTGGCGAATGCACGCATCAACGCCGACACCTCCGGCGGCGCTGGTTCGCTCGCGCTCGCAGGTCCCGTCTCCGGCGGGGCCAACGTGCTCGCCGTCGGAGCCGATGGCGCGAATGTGACCATGAGTGGCGGCATCAGCGGCAGCGGAGCTGCGACGAACGCCGTTGTGACTTCACTGATTAAAGACGGCGCTTCGACCCTCACGCTCACCGGCAGCAACACCTTCACCGGAGCAACGCGCGTCTCCGCGGGAACCCTCGACGCGGCGGGCACTGGCGGCAACCAGGCTCTCGGCGCGACCGCCGCCGTGGGGGTGGACTCCGGTGCGACTTTGCTCGTCTCCACCGACAACCAAGTCAACGACACGGCCGCCATCACCCTCTCCGGGGGGACCATCCTGCGCGGTTCGGGCGCGGACGATGTCTTCGGCAGTCTCAGCCTCACCCAGGCTTCCTTCCTCGATTTCGGCAGCGGCGCGGCCGGCACGTTGCAATTCGGAACCTACACCCCGTCATTTCTTCTCAGCGTAGGAAACTTCCTCCCCGGCAACAGTCTGATCTTCGCGTCCGACCTCACCAGCACGATCAACACTGTCAGCCTCTTCAGCTTTTCCCATGCCTTCAATTCTTCATGGAGCGGCAGCCAGTTCACCATCACAGCCATTCCCGAAACCTCGACCATGGTGGTCGCCGGTGCACTCGTCATCCTCTTCGCCGTCGGCTACCTTCGCGGATCCAGCGTGTCGCGCAGGCGGTCGCCGAGGTAGTTGAGCGCCAACAGCGTGGCGGACATCGTGGCGGCGGGAAAGAAAAGGAGCCACCAGTAGATTTTGAGCGAGTTGATGGCCTGGGCGCCTTCGCTGAGCAGTGAACCCCAACTGGCCTGCGGGGCTTGGATGCCCAGGCCGAGGAAGCTGAGGAAGGACTCATCGAGGATGACGGCCGGCACGGTGAGGGTGAGATAGACGATGATGATGGGCAGGATGTTCGGCAGCAGGTGGCGTAGCACGATTTTGATGTGCGACTGGCCAAGGGCGCGTGCGGCCAGGACGAACGGCCGCTCCTTCAAGCTCAGCACTTGGCCGCGCACAATCCGCGCCATGGTCAGCCATTCGATCAGGCCGAGCGTGACGATGAGGATGACGATGCGGGAGTAGCTGACGAGCCAGGGCCAGTCCATCCGGCTGGCCAGATCGCGCACATGCCCGTCGAAAGCGTTGATGAAAATGAGGATGAAAATGAGGCGAGGCACGGAGTAGATGATGTCGACCAGACGCATCATGAGGTTGTCCGTCCGCCCGCCCGCGTAGCCGGCGATGAGTCCGTAGGCCGTGCCGAGAAAAAGGCTGATCATGGCTCCGGCGAGGCCGACGAGGAGGGAGATGCGAGCCCCGATGAGCACGCGGTAGAGCAAGTCGCGGCCGTTGAGGTCGGTGCCGAACGGATGGGCCCACGACGGTGGCGCGTATTGCAGCGGGCCGGGCTCGCGGTAGCTCTCCGGAAAGAGCTCCGGCCCGACTGCCGCCGCGAGTGCTACGACGATGAGAACTCCCAGGCACACGCGCGCAGCAGGGCGGCGCAGAATGCGGGCGGCGGTGCCGGGTTCAACCATCGACGCGGATACGCCGGTCAAGCAGCGCGTAGCTGGCATCGACCAGCAGGTTGAAAACGATGAGCAGGGTGCAGTAAACGATGACCACCCCGCCGAGGAGGAAGCCGTCGCGGTTGAGGATCGAGTTGACGAAAAATCCGCCCGCCCCGGGGATGTTGAAAACCGTTTCGACCACGATCGAGCCAGTGAGCAGATGGGCCGCGAGCGGGCCGAGGTAGGTCACCACCGGCAGGATGGCCACCCGCAGGGCGTGCTTGTAGAGGATCATGCTGTCCGGCAGGCCCTTGGCCCGGGCGGTGCGGACGAAATCCTGGTTCAACACTTCGAGAAGGCTGGTCCGCATGAGGCGCGCGACCACCGCGGCGAAAGGGAGGGCGAGGGTGATGGCGGGGAGGATGATCTGCACCGGCGTGCCCCAGCCGCCGACCGGGAGCCAACGCAACCACAGCCCGAAGATCAGGATGAGCAGCGGGCCGACGACGAACATCGGGATGGAAAGGCCGAGCAGGGCACCGGCCATGGCCAAGCGGTCAGCCGCGGTGTCGCGGCGCACCGCAGCGAAAGCCCCGAGCCAGATGCCGCCGGCGGTGGCGAGAATGAAAGAGATGCCGCCCAGCGCAAACGTGACCGGCAGGGTTTGCGCGAGAATCTCGTTCACGCTCCGGTTGCGGTATTTGGTCGAAAGTCGCAGGTCGCCGCGGGCCACGTCTGCCAGATACCCGGTGAACTGCGACCACAGCGGTCCGTCGAGTTTGTATTTGGCGAGAAGTTGCGCCTCGATGGCCGGAGGAATCTTGCGCTCGCGGTCGAACGGTCCGCCCGGAGCGAGCCGGATGAGGAAGAAGGTCAGCGTGATGACGCAAAATAGAACGAAGAGCAGCGCGGGGAGGCGGCGGACGATCAACTTGAGCACGCGGCGAGGCTAGGAAAGGGCGGCGCAGGGGGGAAGGCGCAAAGATGAAAGCGCGCGGCCGCTTCCCGCCTGTTCGTTGACAATGCGCGGCGTAAAACGTAGTTTTACACCATGGTTAAGACGATCACCAAAGTCGGGAACTCGCACGGAATCATTTTTGACGCCCCTTTGATGGACCTCGCGCATCTCAAGCCGGGGGATCAGGTGAATGTGGAAGTCCATTCGGGTGGAACGCTGACGATTACGCCGTTGCGGCCCGTGCCTTCGTCCGCCGAGGTGACGCGGGTCATCAAGGACACGATGAAAGACTATGCGCGGACGATGAGGAAGCTGGCGTGAAGGTCAAGCCGGAGGATTGCTTTCACCTCACGATCGAGATCGTGAAGGAAATTCACGCGGAGGCCATTGCGGCCTTCGGTGGATCGGACGGTCTGCGGGATCAGGTCCTGCTTGAATCGGCGGTGGCAGCGCCACAGGCGAGTTTCGGCGGCCGTTCGCCTTATCAGGATGTGATTGAGGTTGCAGCGGGTTACTTGTTCTACCTGTGCCGGAATCATCCTTTTCTCGACGGTAACAAGCGCACGGCTTTGGGCGGATGTCTGGTCTTTCTGCGCCTGAACGGCATCCAGCCCCGGCCGGACGGACCAGAGTGGGAGGAGTTGACGCTCGCGGTGGCGGCTAGTGTGATCGACCGCGACGAAGCGACGGCGCGGTTGCGCAGTCTTCTGGCAACGGACTGACCTGACCAGTGGGTCAGGCGACCCGCATGTAGGGGAGTTTATCGGCCGTGACGCGCACGGCATCGAGACCCTCTAGGAGGTCCGCGATGGCGTCCCAACGGCCGTTGACCAGCGCCTCGCGGGCGTGGTCGGGCAAGACGGCGGGGAAACTGACGTCGGCGATGCTGACCTGGCTGCCCGCGATATCGAGGTTGATCTCGGTTTGCGGCGCTTCCTCGATCAACGCGGCGAGGGCGCGTATGTCTCGGCCATCCATGACGAGGCAGGGCATGCCGAGGGTGATCGAGTTGCCAAAGAAAATTTCGGCGAAGCTTTCGGCGATGACCGCGCGGAATCCGTGGCGGTAAAGGGCCTGCGGGGCGTGCTCGCGCGAGCTGCCGCAGCCGAAATTGCGTCCGCCAAGCAGGATGGAGGCGCCGTCGTAGCGTGGATCGTTGAGCGGATGGGGCTTCTTCCCGCCCTGGGCGTCGAAGCGTTCGTCGTAGAAGGCGTATTCCCCGAGCCCGTCGAAGGTCACGCACTTCATGTAGCGCGCGGGAATGATGCGGTCGGTGTCGACATCGTCACCGGGGACATAGACGCCGATGCCGGCGATTTGGGAGATTTTGGCCAAGGACATGAGAGTGTTCAGTTTTTGGTTTTCCGTGGGCAGAGTGGCTGAGATCTCAGCTCAAGGTGAAAATCTCGCGGGCGTCGCTGATTTCGCCGGTGACGGCAGCGGCGGCGACCATGAGCGGGCTCATCAGGACCGTGCGGCCGGTCGGGCTGCCCTGGCGGCCCTTGAAGTTGCGGTTGCTGGAACTGGCGCAGAGTTGGTCGCCGATGAGCTTGTCGGGATTCATCCCGAGGCACATCGAACAACCGGCACCGCGCCATTCGAACCCGGCGTCGCGGAAGATGTCGGCCAAGCCCATCGACTCGGCCACCGAGGCCACCTGCTGTGAGCCGGGAACGACGATGCATTTGACGCTGGATTTGGTTTTCCGGCCCTTGAGGTAATGGGCGACCTCCTGCAGGTCGCTGATCCGCGCGTTGGTGCAGGAGCCGAGAAACGCCACGTCCACCTTGGTTCCCTTGATCGGCTGGCCGGGGCGCAGCTTCATGTGCGCGTAAGCCTCCTCCGCCGTGGCGCGGTCTTTCTCCGCCAACTCCGCCGGGGCGGGGACGTTCTCATCAATGAAGATGGCCTGACCCGGGTTGATGCCCCAGGTGACGGTCGGGCCGATGTCGGCTGCGTCGTAATGCACCACGTCGTCGTAGGACGCATCCGCGTCACTGGCGAAGGATTTCCACCGGGCCACCGCCGCATCGTAATCCGCCTGCGCCGGTGCGTAGGGACGTCCGCGCAGGTAGTCGAAGGTCGTCTGGTCGGGATTGACATAACCGACCCGGGCCCCGCCCTCAATCGACATGTTGCACACGGTCATGCGCTCTTCCTGGGTGAACCCGTCGAAGGTCGAGCCGCCGTATTCGTAGGCGTAGCCGAGGCCGCCGTTGACCCCGAGTTGGCGGATGATGTGCAGGATGACGTCCTTCGAGTAGACCCCGGGGGCGAGTTTTCCGTCGACGTTGATGCGGCGCACTTTCGGTTTTTGCAGCGCCATGGTTTGCGTTGCGAGGACATCGCGGACCTGGCTTGTTCCGATGCCGAACGCGATGGCTCCGAACGCGCCGTGGGTCGAGGTGTGCGAATCGCCGCAGGCGATGGTTGTGCCCGGCTGGGTGATGCCCTGCTCGGGGCCGACGATGTGCACGATGCCCTGCAGGCCGCTGGCCATGTCGAAAAATTTGACCCCGGATTCTTCGCAGTTCTTGCGCAGTTCCTTGATCATCGCGTCGGCCAAGGAGTCGGAAAACGGCTCCTCCCGCTCGTCGGTCGGAACGATGTGGTCCACGGTGGCAAACGTGCGCTGCGGGTAGAGGACCTTGAGCCCGAGGTCGCGCAGCATGCCGAAGGCCTGCGGGCTGGTCACCTCGTGGATGAGGTGCGTGCCGATGAGGAGTTGCGTCATTCCGTTGGGCAGCTCCCTCACGGTGTGCGCCTCCCAGACTTTGTCGAACAAGGTTTTACCCATAGCGAACGAACAACCTAGCGGTCCGAGACCGCCTCCGCAAGCATCCGCCCGCCGGCGGGCTTCAGACGGTTGCGAGAATGCGGTTGAAGGTTGCGCTGGGCCGGAGGGCGGCCGAGGCCTTGGCGTCGTCCGGGCGGTAATATCCGCCGACGTCCGTCGGCTGGCCCTGCACCGCGGCGAGTTCGCCGGCGATGGTTTGCTCGTTCGCCGTCAACTGCTCTGCAATGGGGATGAAGATCTTTTTCAACTCCGCGTCCCGGTCCTGCGCAGCCAGTTGCTGGGCCCAATAGAGGGCGAGGTAGAAGTGGCTCCCGCGGTTGTCGAGTCCGCCGACCTTGCGCGACGGGCCTTTGTTGTTTTCCAACAACTGTCCGGTCGCGGCGTCGAGGGTCTCGGCCAGGATCTTTGCCCGGGTGTGCTGGTGTGTTTCGGCCAAGTGCTCCAGCGAGGCCGCAAGGGCGAAGAACTCCCCGAGCGAGTCCCAGCGGAGGTAGTTTTCCTCAAGGAATTGCTGCACGTGCTTGGGCGCCGAGCCGCCGGCGCCGGTCTCGAAGAGGCCGCCGCCATTCATCAGGGGCACAATCGACAGCATCTTCGCGCTGGTGCCGACCTCGAGGATCGGAAACAGGTCGGTCAGGTAATCGCGCAGGACGTTGCCGGTGACCGAAATGGTGTCCTCGCCTTTCGCGATCCGCTCGAGGCTGAACTTGCAGGCTTCGGCCGGGGCCATGATGCGAAGATCCAGCCCGGGGGTGTCGTGCTCCGGGAGGTAGGCTTGGATCTTGGCGATAAGCTGCGCGTCATGGGCGCGCTGCTGGTCCAGCCAGAACACGGCCGGAACGCCGGTGGCGCGGGCGCGCCGGACCGCGAGCTTGACCCAATCGCAGATGGCGCCGTCCTTCGTTTGACACGCTCGCCAGATGTCCCCGGCCTCGACCTGATGCTCCATGAGGATTTTGCCCCCGGCGTCCGTGACCCGCACGGTGCCGGCGGACGGAATCTCGAAGGTCTTGTTGTGCGAGCCGTATTCCTCGGCCGCCTGCGCCATGAGGCCGACATTCGGCACGGATCCCATGGTCTTCGGGTCCATGGCCCCGTGGGTTTTGCAGAAGTCGATGACGGCCTGGTAGACCGGTGCGTAAGAGCTGTCCGGAATGACCGCCAATGTGTCCTCGGTCTCCCCGGCCGCGTTCCACATTTTCCCGCCCTCGCGGATCATGGCGGGCATCGAGGCGTCGACGATGACGTCGCTGGGCACCTGGAGGTTGGTGATGCCTTTGGCCGAGTTGACCATGGCCAGCGGCGGTTGCGCGGCGATCGCGGCCTTGAGGTCGTTCTCCAGGACAGCCTGCTCCGCTTCCGGCAGTTGATGGATTTTGCCCAGCAGGTCGCCGAGGCCGTTGTTGAAATCAACCTTCAGTGTTTCCAACGTCCCGGCATGTTTGCCGAGGAAGTCGGCGACATAAACCTCCACCGCGTGCCCGAAGATGATCGGGTCGGAAACCTTCATCATCGTGGCCTTGAGGTGCAGGGACAAAAGGATGCCGAGTTCGCGGGCCGCTTCGATCTGGCGTGCGAAGAATTCCTTCAGCGCGTGGGTGGACAAAAACGTGCCGTCAAAGACCTCGCCGGCCTGCAGTTTAATGCCGTCCTTCAGCACCACGGGCGTGCCGGATGCGGGCGCAAATTCGATCTTCACGGTTGTCGCGGCCGGGACCGTCACCGACTTCTCGTTCGAGAAGAAATCGTGCGCGCCCATTGTGGCCACGCGCGTCTTGGAGTCGGCGGACCAGGCCCCCATCTTGTGCGGGTGCTGGCGGGCGTAGTCCTTGACCGCCTTGGGCGCGCGCCGGTCGGAATTGCCCTCGCGCAGGACGGGATTGACCGCGCTGCCCTTGACCTTGTCGTAGCGTGCCTTCGCCGCCTGCTCGTCTGCGGTCGACGGGTTCTCCGGATAGTCCGGCAGGGCAAACCCCTGCTGCTGCAATTCGGCGATGGCCGCTTTCAGCTGCGGGACGGATGCGCTGATGTTGGGCAGCTTGATGATGTTGGCCCCGGGGTCGAGGGTCAGGGCGCCCAGCTCGGCCAGAGCGTCGGGCGTCCGTTGGTCGGCCGGCAGCAGGTCGGCGAAGGCGGCGAGGATGCGTCCGGCCAGCGAGATGTCGCGTGTTTCGACCGCGATCCCGGCGTGTTTGGTGAAAGCCTGGATGACCGGGAGAAACGAGTAAGTGGCAAGCAGCGGGGCCTCGTCGGTCTTGGTGTAAATGATGGTCGGTTGGTGCGGCATAAATCGTTCCATTAAAGCGGTCCACGCGGGCCGCGGTCAACCACGCGTCACTCCCGCCGGGGTGCAATGCGTTTGACTTGCCCTGCCTCGGATTTACCCTCCAGCGCAGTGAATGTGACCTTTGCGCAACTCGAGGAAATCTACCACCGTCCGTTTTTCGAACTCATCCAGGAGTCCCGCCGGGTCCACGAAAAGCACTGGCCGGGGCAGAACGTCCAGCTCTGCACCCTGCTGAGCATCAAGACCGGTGCCTGCAGCGAGGACTGCGGCTACTGCTCGCAGAGCGCGCACCATCACACCGGCCTCAAACCCGAGCCGCTCATGACGGCCGACGAGATTCTCCCCCATGCTCTTGCGGCCAAGGAGAACGGCTCGACCCGCTTTTGCATGGGCGCCGCTTGGAAGGGTGTCCGTTCGGGCGACCGCCGCTTTGAGTCCGTGCTCGAGACGGTCCGCGAGGTCAGCAAGCTGGGCATGGAGGTCTGCGTGACCTTGGGCCAGCTGAACGACGAGGAAGCCCGCCGCCTAAAGGAGGCCGGCGTGACGGCTTACAATCACAACATCGACACGTCGCCCGAGTTCTACCCGAACATCGTTTCGACCCACACCTTCGAGGACCGGCTCAACACGATTGGGTCGGTCCAGCGCGCGGGCCTCTCGGTCTGCTGCGGCGGCATCCTTGGCCTGGGCGAATCCGTGCCTGATCGTCTCCGCATGCTTGAAGTCCTGGCCAATTTCGATCCCGCCCCGGAGAGCGTTCCGATCAACTGCCTCGTCGCCGTGGAAGGCACGCCGCTTGAGGGGGCCGAACCGGTGAAAATTTTCGAGCTGGTCCGCCTCATCGCCACGGCCCGTCTCGTTCTGCCCCATTCCAAGATCCGCCTGTCGGCCGGTCGCACCTCCATGACCAAGGAGGGCCAAGCCCTCTGCCTTTTTGCCGGGGCCAACTCGTTTTTCTACGGCGACACGCTTTTGACCACGCCCAATCCCGAAACCAACGAGGACCTGGACCTGCTCTCCGCCCTTGATCTCCAGCCCCTCGAGCCGCATTCGCCGGCCTCGGTCCCGGTGGCTTGAGCCGCGTTTCGCGAACCGGCCGCGGCCGTAGTTGCGCGGCCAGGTCCGATACAAACCTCCTTTCGCGACCCGTCGAGCCGCGCTAGTTTGTAGGCCGTGAATTACGCCAACGTTCTCTTTTCCGCCCTCTCCGCCATGCAGCGGGGGCGGTTGCGGCTGCGGCTGCCGGATGGCGCGGAGCGCATCTTCGGCGGCCTGGGGGCGGAGCCCTCGGCGGAGATCCGGGTGACGGGTGCGGATTTTTTCCGCTCTTGCGTGCTCTACGGCCCAGTGGGGTTCGGCGAGGCCTACATGGATGGTTTGTGGGAGACGGATGATCTGGTCGGGGTCATTGCCTGGTTCATCCGCAACGCGGACGAGTCAACCGTGCTCGAGGGTTCGGGCCGGACGGATCCGCGCATCGGTCTGCTCAATCTGGCCCACCGCGCCGCGCACGCGCTGCGCCCGAACAGCCGCAAGACCAGCCGGCGGAACATCCGCGAGCATTACGACCTGAGTAATGATTTTTTCCGACTCTGGCTCGATCCGACGATGACCTATTCGTGCGCCTACTGGGACCGTCCGGGAGTCACGCTGGAGGAGGCGCAGGTGCGCAAATACGACGTGCTCTGCCGCAAACTGCGGCTGCAGCCGTCCGATGAAGTTCTGGAAATCGGCAGCGGCTGGGGTGGCTTCGCCCTGCACGCCGCGCGGGCCTACGGGTGCCGCGTCACCACGGTGACCATCTCGCAGGCGCAGTATGACGAGGCCACGGCGCGGATCGCGGCGGCCGGTTTGGCGGAGCGAATCGAGGTGCGGCTGACCGACTACCGCGAGCTGCGCGGGCAGTTTGACAAGATTGTTTCGATCGAGATGCTGGAGGCGGTGGGGGACAAATATCTGGAGCCATATTTTGCGCAGTGCGGGCACTTGCTGAAACGGCACGGGTTGCTCGGATTGCAATACATCACGTGTCCGGATGCCCAATACGAGGTGCTGCGGCGCGGGGTGGATTTCATCCAGCGTCACGTCTTCCCCGGCTCGTTGCTTCTCAGCATCGGCCGGGTCAACCGCGCACTGAACGGGACCGGCGACCTTTTTCTCCACGACCTCGACGACATGGGGCCGTATTACGCGCGGACCCTCAACGTCTGGCGGGAAAATTTTCATGCGGCGCTCGAGGCCGTGCGCGGACAGGGTTTCGACGAAACCTTCATCCGCAAATGGGACTACTACCTCGCCTACTGCGAGGCGGCCTTCGCCACGCGGCACATCAGCGTCGTGCAGGCGGTTTATACGCGGGCCAACAATGAGACGCTGGATCGCCCGTCCGGTTTGGAACGAGGGGCTTCATGACGGCGGATTGGGGAGAGTTTTGGGTGCTCATGATGTGGGCCTTGGTCATTCCGGTCCTCATGATGGGAGTGGTCTGGGAGGTTTCCCGCCGGCTGAACAACGCGGGCATCGTGGATATTTTCTGGTCCTACGGGTTCATTCCGGTGGCGGCGGCCTGTGCGGTGCTGGGTTCGGGCGAGGTCGGGCGCAGCACGCTCCTGCTTTTCATGATCACCGTCTGGAGCGCGCGCCTCGGCACCTATCTTCTCATCCGCGTGGTCTCGCATCACCCCGAGGAGGATGGTCGCTACGCCATGCTGCGGAAGCAGTTTCCCCGCAATACCTGGGCGATGTTTTTCGGCTTCTTCCAATTGCAGGCGGTATTGATCGCGGTGCTTTGCGTGCCCTTCGTTCTCGTCTTCATCAACCCGGATGGCGGGATTGGCTGGTATGAACTGGCGGGCGCGGGGCTCTGGCTGGTCGCCATGGTGGGTGAATCCCTCGCGGATGCGCAGTTGAGCCGGTGGCGGGCCGACCCGGAAAATGCCGGGAAAACCTGCCGCAGCGGGCTTTGGCGGTATTCGCGCCATCCGAATTATTTCTGCGAATGGCTCGTCTGGGTGGCCTATTTTGTTTTCGCCCTGGGCTCGCCGGGCGGATGGATCGCGGTTTATGCTCCGCTCCTCATGTATGTCTTCCTCACCCGGGTGACGGGAATCAAAACCACCGAGGCGCATGCGCTGCGCAGCCGGGGCGAGGATTACGGACGGTATCAACGGAGCACCAGCGCCTTTTTCCCGTGGTTCCCGCGCTGAGGCTGACATGAGTTTTCTCGACCGACTCCTCGAAAAGGATTTGCTGCCGGATGCTGCCATCCGCGCGGGCATCCGCCACTTGCTCGCCCGCAAACTCCGGGACGAGAACCGAGGAGGAGTCGAGGCGCAGCAGAGAGCGCTGATGGATTTCATCCGCGAGTTGAAGACCCTGCCCATCGCGATCAAGACCGGCGAGGCCAACGAGCAGCACTACGAGGTGCCGACGGAATTTTTCCAACTCGTTCTGGGGCCGCGTATGAAATACAGCGGCGGCCTCTGGCCCGGACGGCACACCACGCTGGCCGAGTCGGAGGAGGCCATGCTGGCGCTAAGCGGCGAGCGGGCCCGCTTGCGGGATGGCCAGCAGGTGCTCGAACTGGGCTGCGGCTGGGGATCCTTCACCTTGTGGATGGCGGAGACATATCCCAACTCCCGCATCCTCGGGGTCTCGAACTCGCGGACCCAGCGGGAATACATCATGGCTGAGGCGGCCCGGCGCGGGCTGCGCAATGTCGAGATTCGCACGGCCAATGTGGCGGAGCTCGAGCTGCCCGCGGGCGGGTTTGATCGGGTCGTTTCGGTCGAGATGTTCGAGCACATGAAGAACTACGAGCTGCTCCTGCGCAAAGTGGCCTCGTGGATGAACCCGGGTGCGCTGCTTTTCATCCACATTTTCACCCACCGCACCCTGGCCTACCATTTCGAGGGGAAGGATCCGAGTGACTGGATCACGCGTTATTTCTTCGAGGGAGGGACCATGCCATCGGATGATTTGCTCACCTACTTCCAAGACGACCTGAGGCTGCGGGATCACTGGTGCGTCAACGGCACGCACTACGCTCGGACTTCCGAGGCTTGGCTGGCCAACATGGACCGGAATGCGGCGCAGATCGGCCCGATCCTCGCCCGGACCTACGGAGCGGAGAACGAAACCAAGTGGCGGGTTTACTGGCGGGTCTTCTTCATGTCCTGCGCCGGCCTCTGGGGCTACCGCTACGGCGAGGAGTGGATCGTCTCCCACTATCTTTTCGAAAAATGAAAACTTGGCGCATCATTATTTTCCTCGGGCTCCTTCTCACCACCCGGGGCTGGACGGCCGGTGAGTGGATCGAGCAGGGCGACAGCCTCGACCGGGAATTCAAATCTGCCCAGGCCCTGGAGTTTTATCTCAAGGCCGAGAACGTGCAGCCGGAGAATCCGGAACTGCTGCGCAAGATCAGCAAGCAATACGTCGAGATGGTCATCGACGCCCCCTCGCGGGCCGAAAAAACCCGTCTGGCTGAGCAGGGCTACGCCTACGCGCTCAAGGCCAAGAAACTAGCTCCGAATGACGCACAGGTCCGGCTGACCGTGTCCATCGCCGCCGGACGCCTGGCCTTTTTTCGCGACGCCCGGGGCAAACTCGAGCTGTCGCGCGTGGTTGAGTCCGAGGCGATCGCTGCGACGAAGCTTGATCCGCGTTACGCCCTGGCTTGGCACGTTCTCGGGCGGTGGCACTATGAAATCGCCAGCCTGAATTTGCTGCTCAAGGCGCTGGCCGAGGTCGTCTACGGAAAAATCCCTTCCGCCTCGTATGAGCAGGCGATTTTCTATCTGGAAAAAGCGGTCCAACTCGAACCTGGCAACGCGCTTTTCCACGCGGAACTCGGGAGAGCCTATCTGGCGGCCGCCCGCCCGGAGGACGCGCGGCGGGAATTGCAGAAAAGTTTGACACTACCCCGCCGGAACCGCGATGACGCGGACGCGCAGAGCCGGGCCAAGCTGGCACTGCAGGGACTTTGAGTATGAGCGCGGACAAAAAAATTCTCATCTTCACCACGGGTTTCGGTGACGGCCACAATACGGCGGCCCGCAGCTTGCGCGATGCCTTTGCCCCCATTCCCGGATTCGCCCCCGAGGTCCACGACACCTACGTCGAGGTCAATCCGGGCACGGCCAAGGTTCTCCAGCAGGCCTACAACTTTTCCATCCAGCGTGTTCCGGTCACGTGGAAGGCTTTTTTCTGGCTATACGACCAGACGCCGGTGTTCGACTGGACGCTGCCGACCCTCGGCACGCTGGAGAAGGCCCTGCGCGACCTCCTGCGGGCCAAGCAACCCGCCGCTGTCGTCACGACTTACCCGGTTTACAGCTATCTCCTGCGCAAACTCATGGACAGCGGCGAGGTCCCGCGGTGCCCGCATTTCATGATCGTGACCGACTCGATCGTGATCAATCGCGTGTGGAACCTTGCCCCGGCCGATTGGATCCTCGTGGCCAACGAGCCGACGGCGGCAGCCATGGCAGCGGGCGGGACCGATCCGGATAAAATCAAGGTGCTGGGTTTTCCCGTCAGCCCGAAGTTCGAGGAGTTCGCCCGCCGGCCACTTCCGCCCGGGCCGCCGTGGAAGATTCTTTACCTTCCCTCGGCCAGCCGCCGCTCGGTCGAGCGCATGGTCCGCGGTCTGACCGCGCTGCCCGGTGTGGAGTTGACCGTGGCGACGGGACGTCACCGGCATTTGCATGATTTCCTCAAGTCACTCGATCTGCCGCTTGATTCTTTCACCCTCCTTGGCTGGACGGATCGCATGCCGGAGTTGCTGGCCGAGAGCCACCTCTTCATCGGCAAGGCTGGCGGCGCGGTCGTGCAGGAAACTTTGTCCATCGCCCGCCCCATGATCATCAGCCACGTCGTGGCCGGGCAGGAGGAGGGAAATGTCACCCTGCTGGCCGACTTGCAGGCGGGCGCGCTCGCGACCACGCCCGAGACCGTCATCGCCACGGTGCGCCGGGCCCTGCTCGAAGACGGCGGGGCCGAGTGGGCGCGTTGGCGGGACAACCTGTTGCGCGTCAGCCATCCGGCGGCTGCCCGGCAGACGGCGGAATTTGTCGCCGCCGAGACCGGTCCGCCCCCGCAAGCGTAGGGCAAGGTCCCGCGAAGTGGTGCTCTGCGCGTCTATCCTGCGCGTCCGAGGCGCAAGAGTCCGGGGGCGTGCAGGATGATGAGCACGAGCGCGGCGGCGGCGAAATAGACCTTATTCTCCCCGGCGAGGAAAATTCCCATGAACCCGCCGGCCTCCGCGAGGGCCAGGCCGACGATGAAGAAAGCAAAGCCTTTGGCTGTCGCGAGGACTCGCGGGAGGAGGAGAAACCGGCAGGCCGCGCTGAGGGCCAGCGGAACAATGCCCGCGAACGCGACGGCTCCCGTCGTGACGGGGATGTTCACGACGTAGAGAAACACGCCGTAGAGACCGAAAAAGGCGGACAGAATGGCGGCCCAGATAATCCACCAAACGATGAGAGGAGGCTGGGTTGGCATGGGCCGGAATTTTGGCCACGGAAACGCGAGCAACGCGAGCGCGATTTAGCTCACCCGAGGGCTGCCCAAGTCAGCGACGCGAGCACGCCATCGAAGCCGAAACCGGTGCCCTCCGGCGGCCGTCCGTCCGGTCCCACCGCCGGCACCGTCGGGCCGAATGTGCCGCCAACGTAGAGGCCGTCGCCTTGCAAGCCGCCTTCGGCCACGAGGCTCCCGTGGCGCTGACTCAGCCTCATGGCCGTCCAAAGCGCGGTGGCACGCCCAAGGGGGTGGTCCATGCTGTGGGTGACAACGATTTTCATCCCGGCTTGCGCGGCGGCGAGCGCGAGGGAAAACGCATCCTGCGCTGCAGGCTTGATCACGAGAACATCGGCACCCGGCCACGGCGGAGGCGACACCGGAAGTTCCCAGTCGAGGGCGAAGCAAATGTTTTCGCCGGCCGCCAGCGCGCTCCAAACTCCGGGGTCATAGGCACACGGGTCCTCGAGGAATTCGATGCGATGGCGGATGTCCGGATCCAGTCGGGCCAGCCAGTTGGGCAAAGTTTCCTCCGTGAAGGAACTGTTGGCATCCAAGCGCCAGCGGAGCGGCAGCCCGGCCAGCGCGTTGAGGGCCTCGGCCTCGCGCTCGGGGGTGCGGCCGACTTTAAGTTTGGCGGAGGTATAACCGGCAGCCACGCATTCCTCGAAACGCGCGCGCGGCGCGTCGGTCCAGTCGGTGAAGAGCGCGTGGCTGCGGACCGCGGGCAGGCCGGCGAAGAGCGAC
>JBGSSV010000123.1:0-5161 GCA_041736875.1 Chthoniobacterales bacterium
CGGCCTCGACCAGGCCGGACGCCGCCGCGCGCTGTTCCGCCGGAACCGCCGAAACCGTCCGCACGACCGGCTCGACCTTGGTTGCTTTCGCCACATAGCCCCCGAGCAAAAAGGACGCGGCCGCCAGGCAAAGAGCCAGCAGGCCGAACAAAATTGAGCGCAAGACCTCGATGCCCATGCCCCCATGCAAACCACGGCAACCCCGCCGGTCAAGGCCGGCCGTGCGCTGTCCGCTTGTCTCGCCGACGCATCTCCGTAGTATCGCCACTCCATGTCTGCCGCCCCGGCCCATCGCACCACCGCCGAACTGGACGCCGCCCACGTCGTGCCGAACTACGGGAGATTTCCCCTCACCCTCGCCCGTGGGGCCGGAGCCCGCGTGTGGGACGAGGACAATCGCCGCTACCTCGACTTCACCTCTGGCATCGCGGTCAATTCCCTCGGCCACGCCCACCCGGCCATGCAAGCCGCTCTGGCCCGGCAGGCCGCCACGCTGATCCACACTTCGAATCTTTTTCTCACCCGCCCGCAGGCTGAGCTCGCCGCGCTCCTCGGCTCGTTCATCGACGAGCCGGGCCGGATTTTTTTCTCCAACAGCGGGGCCGAGGCCAACGAGGGCCTCTACAAGCTCGCCCGCAAGCACGGCTCGGCCCGCGACCGCTACGAAATCATCAGCCTCGAAGGCTCCTTCCACGGCCGCACCCTCGCCAGCATCGCCGCCACGGGACAACACAAGGTCAAAGTCGGCTTCGGCCCCGCCGTGCCGGGTTTCGTCAATGTGCCGGCCAACCTCGAATCCGTCGCCGCCGCCATCTCGCCCCGCACGGCCGCCATCTTGGTCGAGCCGATCCAGGGCGAGGGCGGTGTGCGCGTGCTTCCGGCGGAATTTCTCCGCGGTCTCCGCGCGCTCTGTGACGAACATGGGCTGCTGCTGCTTTTCGACGAAGTGCAATGCGGCCTCGGCCGCACCGGCCATTGGTGCGGATGGCACGACACTGGGGCAGCGGACGTGATGCCCGACGCGATCAGTTGGGCCAAGGGCATCGGCGGCGGGTTTCCCCTCGGCGCGTTCTGGGTGCGCGAGCAGTCCGGGGTGGACGGCCAGAAGCTGCCGCCGTTGCTCGGGCCCGGCTCGCACGGCACCACCTATGGCGGATCGCCCCTGGCCTGCGCGGCCGCCCTCTGCGTGCTCACCACGATCGCGGAGGAAAACCTCATGGCCAATGCCACCGCGCGAGGGGCCCAGTTGTGCGCCGCCGTGGCCGCCCTCAAATCACCGATCATCCGCGAAATCCGCGGCGCCGGCCTCCTCCTCGGGATGCAAATTTCGGACTTCCGCTGGAAAGACCAGACCGAGCCCGACCCGCGCCCCGCGGCCCTGCGACTGACCCTCAAACTTCTCGAGCACGGCCTCCTCGTGGTGCCCGCGGGCGAGCAGGTCATCCGCCTGCTCCCGCCCCTCAATGTCACCGCGGCCGAGTGCGACGAAGCCGTGGCCCTCCTCCGCGACGTGCTCGCCCTGGCCGAGCCGGCCGGCTAAACTTTTTCCCATCCGATGAAAAACCTCCTTGCCATCGAAGCCCTCGACGCTGACGCCATCGCCCGCGTGCTCGACGCCACCACCGCGATGAAGCAGCAACGCGGCCCCCACCCCGACGCGCCCCTGGCCGGCGAATGCTGGGTCCTCATGTTTTCCAAATCCTCGACCCGCACGCGCCTGAGTTTCGAAGTCGGACTGCGCGAGCTCGGAGCCCAGCCGATTTTTCTCGCCGCCAACGACATCCAACTCGGCCGCGGCGAACCCATCCGCGACACCGCCCGCGTCATGGGCCGCATGGCCCAGGGCGCGGTCATCCGCACCTACATGCAGGACGATGTCGAGGAATTCGCCGTCTTGAGCGGACTGCGCACGATCAACGCCCTGACCGATCTCGAGCATCCCTGCCAGATCCTCAGCGACCTTTTCACCATCGTGGAAAAACGCGGCTCGCTCGACGGACTCCGCGTCGCCTTCATCGGTGACGGCGACTGCAACGTCGCCCGCTCATGGATCTGGGCTGCGGCCCGCTGCGGGTTCAACCTCCACATCGCCTCGCCCTCCCGCTTCCAACCTCCGGCCGAGCTTCTCCAGCGCGCCGGCGGCAACATCTCCGTCACCACCGATGTCCTCGCGGCCAGCGAAGGGGCGGACGTGCTCTACACTGACGTCTGGGTCAGCATGGGCAAGGAGGACGAAACCGCTTTCCGCCTCGCGCAGTTCGCCGGCTGCCAGATCAACCGTGCCGCCGTCGAGGCGGCCGGCGGGTCGCCGCTCGTCATGCACTGCCTCCCGGCCTACCGAGGGAAAGAAATCACCGACGAGGTTTTCGAAGCGAACGCCCAGACGATTTTCGACCAGGCGGAAAACCGCCTGCACACTCAGAAGGCCATCCTGACTCAGCTGGAAAAATAGGACTCGCGCCGAAACCGGAACGTGGAGGACGCCGCCACGGTTCAGTCGGCGGCCTTGATCCCAACGATGTCGCCAGCGGCGTTTTTGCGCAGGATGAACTTTTGCCCGACCATTTTCTGGTTGGTGTCGGACTGGTCCTGGGCGTGGGGATCGATCATGGCTTCGGGGAACTTCACGTAGAATTCGTCCGGCGCCATGCCGGTGCGCTGCGCCTCGGTCATCACGCCGGCTTCGACCTCGGCACCGGCGGCATTCTTGAACACCAGAATGGCTGATCCGGGGTGGAGGATGCATTTCACATACGTGACCGTCTGCTCGGTGATCGGCTCCCCGGCGGCCATGCTGGGATTGCTGCCGCTCGGTTGGATGGCCACCGGCTTGCAGCCGGGTTCGATGGACTGGCGGTAGATGGCGGATTGCTCTGTTTTCGGATCGAAGGCGCTGAAGAGGAACTCTTGGCCGCCCGGCAGCCAAGTGGGGGTATCGGCGAGGAGCCCCGGTGGCGTCAGGCAGGTGGTCTTTCCGCTCGCCAGATCAAGACGGAAAATGGCGGGTGGCGGCTCCGCGTCGCCCTCGCCATCCATGAAGCGGGAAAAAAGCGCGCTTTGGCCATCGGGGGAAACGGCAAGGCGCGAGGGCATGGACAGGCCTTCCACCGGGGCGGATTTTGGCAGATCGCGGATGGTGCCAGGCCCGTCGCCGGAGAAGCTGACGACATAGAACTTCTCCAAGTCGTGGCAGAGCCAGTCGGTGCCATTGGGCCGCGGCGCGTAAGCGGCGACCTGGCGCGTGGCCGCGTCGATCACGATTTGAAAATCACCACCCGAGGCATTGACGGCGGCAAGAGCCCAATCGGAACCGGTGAAATGGCTGAAGAAGAGCTTGCGGCCATCCGCGCTCCAGACCGGCATGAACTCATTCTTGCCCTCGATGCCCTCGACGAGGCGGCTCTGGCCGGTGGCCAGGTCGAGGACGGCGATGCGGCGGTTTCCTTCGTCGTCGGACTGCGTGTAAGCCACCTGTGTGCCATCGGGCGAGATGGCGGGATCGCTGCCCTTGACCAATTTGCGCGGCGCGGCTTCGTCCAAGGCGGCGACATGGTCATCGAGTTGGAAGGTGTAGGTCTGGGCGTGAGCCGCGACGGTAGTGACGAGAGCGGCAACAAGGATGGAAAGAGTGGTGGAGCGCATGGGATGGTGGCCGGCCGCGACGTTAGGAGCCGGATGTTGCGGCGGCAACGATCGTATGGGAACCGCGGCAGGAAATTTTCCGTCGGCGGCCCGGCTCAGAATTTGGCGTCGGCCAAGGATTCGTCGAAGAGCTTGCAATTGGCCTCGTCGAAAATGGCCCGGGCGGCCGTGACATTCTTCTCCTCGCGGCGCGGGTCGCCCTCTTTCCGTGCGAGGGCGGCTTGGGCGTAATACCACGCGGGTGTGCTGCCGGCCGGGATGAGGACCTCGGACAATTTCCGCGCCTCCTCGACCTGCCCGAGGGCGAGGTGGCAAAGGATGACCTTGAAGAGCACCAGCTCGTTGCGCGGGTCGCGGGTGCGGATGGCGCGGAAGGACTCGAGCGCGCCGGCGATATCACCGGACGTGAACTGCACTTCGGCGAGATTGAAGGCGGCGGGAAAATAAGCCGGGTCGGCCGTGAGGATGGAGCGGAAAATATTTCGGGCTCCGTCGTAGTCTCCCGTCTTGGTCAGGACGGCCCCGCGCAGATTGACGACCGACAGGTCTTGGGCGGCCGGGCCTTCGAGCCGGCCCAGGCGGTCGAGGGCGGCCTGATAATTCCCGGCCTCGTAGTCCTGCGTGGCCAAACGCACCACCATGGCGAGGCGGCGCTGGTAGATCAACGGGTCCGTGTCCGGCCCCGCGGCGCGGTCCTGCCCGGCGGCGGGAAAGGTCGTGGCCGCGATCAGGAGAAGACCCGCGGCCGCGCTCCTCATTTTTGATCGCCCATAAAGAGGCGCAGCGGGTTTTCGATCGCATCCTTGACCCGCACGAGGAAAGTCACGGCCTCGCGGCCGTCGACCACGCGGTGGTCGTAGCTGAGGGCGAGATACATCATGGGCCGGATGACGACCCGGCCCTCGACGGCGATCGGGCGCTCCTGGATTTTGTGCATGCCGAGGATGCCGCTCTGCGGAGGATTGAGGATGGGCGTGCTGAGGAGCGACCCGTAAACCCCGCCGTTCGAGATGGTGAAAACGCCGCCCTGCAAATCCTCGATGGTGATGGCGCCATCCCGCGCCTTCTTCGCGTAGTAGGCCATGTCGTTCTCCAATTCGGCGAACGTTTTGCGGTCGGCGTCGCGAATGACTGGAACAATGAGTCCCCGCTCGGTGCCGACGGCCACGCCGATGTCGTAAAAATGGTTTTGCACGAGTTCCTCGCCGTCGAGACGCGAGTTGAGCTGCGGCTCGTTTTGCAGCGCGTCGACCACGGCTTTGAGGAAGAAGGACATGAAGCCGAGCTTGATCCCGTGGCGGGCGACGAAGCTCTCCTGCACATCGGCGCGCAGCTTCATCACCGCAGCCATGTCGCATTCGTTGAAAGTCGTGAGGATGGCGGCGTTGCGCTGGGCCGCAACCAGCTGGGTCGAAATCTTGCGGCGCAGCGGGGAAAGCTTTTTGCGGGTGACGCGGCGCTCTTGAGGCTCAAGTTCAACCGGGGCGGCGGGGGCGGGCGCAGGCGCGGCGGCCGGGGC
>JBGSSV010000165.1:0-17134 GCA_041736875.1 Chthoniobacterales bacterium
CGTGCGCGCGCTCGCCCTTGCTCAGGCGGACGAACTCGCGCGGTCAGACTTTGCCCGCAATGGCTGGAGTCCCGCAGCCGCGCCCCGCCTCGACCCGCCGCGCTGAGGGCGCGTCACTTCCCGCGTTTTCTTTCCTCTTCCTCGATCCGCATCTCGGTGTCGAGGACACCGTGCATCTTGTCCGTCCGCCCCGGTGGGTGCAGCACGCGCCAGACGCACCAGGCGAAAAAGCCGCTCGTTCCGCCCACGGAGAGGAAACAAATGATCCATCCGGAGAGCGTCACGCCGTCCCCCTTTCTTCTGCCGCGCGCCAGCGGCGCACGGCCAGATGCACCCACCAAAGGAAAAGCGCGAAGACCCCGACGAGAAACAAGATCGACCAGCGCACGGTCGAGTCTTCCCGGAAGCTCTGCACGTAGCCGCCCACGTTCTGCCAGGCCCAGAGGATAAAGATGATGAGCAGATAGGCCGGGGAAACGTATTTGATGACAAAGCCGAAGATGCGCGGCACGCGCAACTCCGCCCCGCGGTCAAGTTCCTCCCGTCCGCTCTCCGGACCGATGACCCAGCCAAAAATGTAGGTCTGAACCGCGGCGAGCAGGTAGATGCAGAACGTGCCCACCCAGAAATCAAACGTGTCGAGAGCCACGAGGTTCTTGCTGAACCACACGATGAACATCGTTCCGGCGGTCCCCACCCCGCAGAGCACCGCCACCGCACGGGCGCGGTTCAAGCCCAGCCCCTCCTGCAGAAAGGCAATGGCCGGCTGGAGCATGGAGAGTGAGCTCGTGATGGCGGCCAGAAAGAGGAGGAAAAACCAGAGGAACCCGACCCAGCGGCCGAGCGGCATGGATTCGAAAACGAGCGGCAGCGTGTTGAAGCCGAGGGCGAAAGTTCCGCCCGCCACTCCGGCCACCCCGAGAAAAATGAAGGCGGCAGGAATGGTGATCATCCCCCCGAGCGAGACCTCGAAGAATTCGTTGCCCGCCACCGCCGTGGTCGAACTCAGCGCGATGTCGTCATCCTTCCGCATGTAGCTCGCGTAGGTGATGATCACGCCGAAACCGACGGAGAGCGAAAAGAAGATCTGTCCGGCCGCCTCCATCCACATTTTGCCATTGGCCAGCGACTGCCAGAGCGTTGCCTTCCCCGTGTGCAGGTTCCACATCTGCCCGAGGCCGTTGAGCACATTCAAGTCGGGCTTGGCCGGATCGGGCGTGCCAAGGGTGAGCACGCGGATCAACACGAGCACAGCACAAACCGCGAGGGCCGGCATGGCCCAGAGGCAGAACTGCTCGATCCCGCGGGTCAGGCCGCGGTTGATGAGAAAAAAATTCAGCACGATGCAGATGACTAGAAAGATCAGGGGCGCCCCGGTGAGGTTGGAGAAAATCGAGGCGTTTTGCTCGATGCCGACGTAGCCGGCGAAAAAGCTGCCGTAGGCGGCGGGATCCTTGCCCAGTTCCATCGCGCCGATCAGGTAGTGCCACGCGTAGCCGAGGCACCACGACTCGATGAAAACGTAATACATGTAGATGACGACCGGGACGATGAGCCCGAGGACTCCGAGGTAAGGCGCCGCCCGGTTTTTCCACAGGACGCGGAAAATTCCGGGCGTCGAATGGAAGCCCATGTTTCCGCCCCGTCGCCCCATCGACCACTCGGCCCAGGCCAGCGGCAGGCCGAGCAGAAGCAGGGCGACAAAATACGGGATCATGAAGGCCCCGCCATCATATTTGGCGGCCAGGCCGGGGAAGCGGAGGAAATTTCCTAGACCGACGGCACTGCCCGTGACCGCGAGGATGACGCCGATCCGGCTGGACCAGTTTTCCTGCGGAGCCCGGCTCATCGGCCTACTTGGCTTTGCCCTGCGAGGCCACGGCGGCCATGGCCGCGGCGATCGCCGCCTGGTCACCCAGGTAGTAGTGCTTGAGAGGTTGCAGGTTGTCGTCCAACTCGTAAACGAGCGGCACGCCAGTCGGGATGTTCAGTTTGAGCACCTCCTCCTCGGAAAGGTTGTCGAGATACTTGACCAGGGCGCGCAGCGAGTTGCCGTGCGCCGCGATGACCACCTTCTTCCCGGCCCGCACCTGCGGCGCAATGACTTCGTGCCAGTAGGGCAGGAAACGATCGACCGTGTCCTTGAGGCACTCGGTCAGGGGCAAATCCGCCTCCGGCAATCCGCGGTAACGCGGGTCCGCCCCGGGATAACGTTCGTCGGACTTATCCAGCGGCGGCGGCGGAATGTCGTAGCTGCGGCGCCAGACCAGAACCTGGTCCTCGCCGTATTGGGCAGCGGTCTCGGATTTGTTCAGCCCCTGCAGCGCGCCGTAATGCCGCTCGTTCAGCCGCCAGGACTTCTCCAACGGGATCCAGAGCTCGTCAAGTTCATCGAGCACGATCCAAAGCGTGCGCAGGGCACGCTTGAGGACCGAGCAGTAAGCTAGATCGAAAGAATAACCGTCCTGCTTCAAGACCTGCCCCGCCGTCTTGGCCTCGGTCCGCCCTTGTTCGGTCAGATCCACATCGGTCCACCCGGTAAAACGGTTCTCTTTGTTCCACTGGCTTTCGCCGTGCCTGAGCAATACGATTTTGTGCATAAATTGTCGGGGCCGCGCCGTCCATCGGCCGTAACCTTCCGTGCCTCGTCTATACGGAATGCCTCCCGTCCAAGCAAGGCTGCGTCCGCTCACCCATGAAAACTCTCTACCTCATCCGCCACGGCGAAACCGACCACAACGCCGCCGGGCGCACCATGGGACAGATGGACATTCCCCTCAATGCCCGCGGGTTGGCGCAGGCGGAACAGACCGCCGCCTGGCTGCATCAGCACCCGATTGAGCGCATCGTCAGCAGCGACCTGTCCCGCGCCTTCGGCACGGCCGAAGCCCTCGGACTCCTCCTCGAACGGCCGGTCGAACCCGAGCCGCGCCTGCGCGAATTGTCCTTCGGAATTTTCGAGGGACGGCACATCGCCGACTGCGAGAAGGAACATCCGGACATCGTGGCCCGCTGGCGTTCGGGCGAATTCGACTTCGCCCCACCCGGCGGTGAAACGCGGAGGTCTCTCATGACCAGGACCCGCGCCGTGCTGGATGAACTCGTGGCCGCGCCCGCCGACCACATCGCCGTTTTCTCGCACGGCGGCACGCTCAACGCGTTGCACACCCACATCATCGAGCACGGACACCCGCAACCGCGCGAACACATTTCCCGCGCCTTCCGTTTCCACAACGCGGCCGTGAGCATGGCCGCCTTCGCCGACAACCAATGGCGCTTCCTCGTGGTCAACTCGACCTTCCACCTCGAGGGCGAATCGCGGCAGTTGCTTTACTGAGGAAATTTCCTAACAGGAGCCAACGAAGGACGCGAAGAGGGAGAACGACTCCGCCTGTTTGCCCCCACTTTGTTTCCTTCGCTACCTTCTGTTCAAAAAATTCAGGCCTTACGCCCGCAGCAGGACTTGAATTTCTTGCCGCTGCCGCACGGGCACGGATCGTTGCGGCCGACCTTCGGGGCCTCGCGGCGCAGGGGCAGCTCCATCTTGAGTTCGCCCTGGGCCGGGGTGTTGGTCGTGGATGAGGAAACGGCGCGAACCGGACCGGCGGCGGCCTCCGGAGGTTCGCCGCCGGAGAACTTCTGGTGCAACTGCGAGAGGAAGGTCTCGAACGACGCGAGGTTGGTTGTGCTGCGGAAGAGGTTGTTGAGGACTTCGCCGCGGATGCGATCCATCAGCTCGACGAACATTTTGTAAGCCTCGCTCTTGTATTCGACCAGCGGGTCCTTCTGCCCGTAAGCCCGGAGGTGGACGCCCTCGCGCAGACCATCCATGGCGTAAAGGTGCTCCTGCCAGAGGCGGTCGACGGCGTTGAGCATGATGTAGCGCTCGAGCACCTTGAGGGCGTCGCCCTGCTCGTGGCCGGCCTTCATTTCGTAGGCCGTCTTGATTTTTTCCACGAGGAACGCGCCGTTCTCCTCGGCGGTGCGGTTCTCGAACTGCGCCGTGTCTTTTTTCAGGCCCAGGGGGAAGGTCTGGTTGACCCATTGGAGGAGGCCGTCGTAGTCGGATTCGCCCTCCTCGCCGGGCGCGAGAAGATCCTCGACCTTGCGCGGCACCATCTCGTCGATGATCTCGTAAATCATGGCCCGCGGGGTTTCGGTTTCGATGGCCTCGTTGCGGAAGCCGTAGATGACCCCGCGCTGCTGGTTCATCACGTCGTCGAATTCCAGGGTCCGCTTGCGGATCATGTAGTTCCGCTGCTCGACGCGCTTCTGGGCCGTCTCAACGCTCTTGTTCAACCACGGGTGCTCCAATTCTTCCCCCTCCTCCATGCCGAAGCGCTCCATGATCTTGGTCATGCGGTCGGCCGCGCCGAAGTTGCGCATGAGGTCATCCTCGAAGCTGACGAAAAACTGCGAGCTGCCGGGGTCGCCCTGGCGGGCGCAGCGGCCGCGGAGCTGGCGGTCGATGCGGCGGGACTCGTGGCGCTCGGTCCCGATGACGTGGAGTCCGCCGAAATCGGGCACACCGGGGCCGAGTTTGATATCGGTGCCGCGGCCGGCCATGTTGGTCGAGATGGTCACGGTGCCCGGCTGGCCCGCGCGGGAGACAATCTCGGCTTCCTGCAGGTGGAACTTGGCGTTGAGCACATTGTGCGGGACCTTCTCACGCTTGAGCATGCGGCTGAGCAACTCGGATGATTCCACGCTGGCCGTGCCGACGAGAACCGGTTGCTGGGCGGCGTGGCGTCGGGCGACCTCGGCGATGACGGCGTTGTATTTTTCGCGCCGGGTCTTGTAGATGCGGTCGTTGGCATCCTTGCGCGAGACGGCGCGGTTGGTCGGGATGACGACGACATCGAGTTTGTAGATGTCGTGAAACTCGTTGGCCTCGGTCTCGGCCGTGCCCGTCATTCCGGCCAGCTTCTCGTAGAGCCGGAAGTAATTCTGGATCGTGATCGTCGCGAGGGTCTGCGTCTCGCGGTCGATCTGCACGCCCTCCTTGGCCTCGACCGCCTGGTGCAGGCCGTCGCTCCAGCGCCGACCGGGCATTTTGCGGCCGGTGAATTGGTCGACGATGAGGACTTTGTTTTCCTCCACGACGTATTCGACGTCCTTCTCGTAAAGGCAGTAGGCCTTGAGCAATTGCGCGATGTTGTGCATCCGCTCGGCCTGTGCATCGAAATGCTGCTGGCGGCGCGCCTTGGCCTCGATTTTCTCCGCGTCGGAAAGCGACGCATCGAGATCGATGTCGGTGAACTCATTGATCAGGTCCGGCAGGACAAAGGCGTCGGGATCGTCCGGATTCATGAAGGTCCGCCCCTTCTCCGTCAGGTCGGCCTCGTGCTGACGCTCCTCGATCGTGTAGTAAAGCTCCTCCTTGAGCGCGACCAGGGCATCCTTTTTCGTATCCTGATAAAAAGCGAGCTCGGCCTTGTCGAGGAGCTTCCGCATCTCCGGCTCCTCCATCATGCGGAGAAATCCCTTGTTGCGCGGCTCGCCGAGCTTGACCTTGAAAATGGCGCGACCGGCGCCGTCCATGTCGCCTTTTTCCATCAGCTCCTTGACCTCGGTGACGAGACGACTGCAGAGCATGGTCTGCTTGCGGACCAGTTGATCAACCAGCGGCTTGAAGCGGTCGTATTGGTGGGTGGAAACGGTGGCGGGACCGCTGATGATCAGGGGCGTGCGGGCTTCGTCGATGAGGATCGAGTCAACCTCGTCGACGATGGCGAAGAAGTGTCCGCGCTGGACCTGCTGCTCGCGCGAGGTGGCCATGCCATTGTCGCGCAGGTAGTCGAACCCGAACTCGCTGTTCGTCCCGTAGGTGATGTCGCAGGCGTATTGGGCGCGCCGGACCTCGGGCGGCTGATCGTGCTGGATGATTCCGACGGTCAGGCCGAGAAACCGGTAGATCTCGCCGACCCACTCCGCGTCGCGACGGGCGAGGTAGTCGTTGACCGTGACGAGGTGAGCCCCGCGCCCGGCCAGGGCGTTGAGAAAAAGCGGCAAGGTCGCCACCAGGGTCTTGCCCTCGCCCGTGGCCATTTCCGCAATCCGGCCGCTGTGCAGCACCATACCTCCGATCAATTGGACATCAAAGTGGATCATCTGCCATTCGATCGGGTGATCAACCACGTTGATCGTGCGGCCGCAGAGCCGGCGGGCCGTGTTTTTGACCATGGCAAAGGCTTCGGGCAGCACCTCGTTGAGGGCTTTCTGCTGCGCGTCGTAGTCGCTGATCGCCGAGATGCGCGCCTTCCATTCCGCCGTCATGCGCCGCAGATCGTCGTCCGGGAGCGACTGGTATTGCTGCTCCAGCTCGTTGATGCGGCGCACCGTGGGCATCATCCGCTTGATTTCCCGCTGGTTCTTCGAGCCGACGATTTTTCTGATGATAAAGTTGATCATAGCCAAGGCCGGCCGGGGCGGCCGCCAAACCTGCCAAGCTATCCGGCGGACGGCTGGGGGCAAAGGAAATTGCCTCGGCCCGCGCTTGCCCCCCATGAGGAAGCAGCTAGTTTCGCCTCGTGAAGATCCACACTCTGGCCCTCGCACTCACCACCTTCCTGATCGTCAATCTCCAGGCACAGCCCGAGCCAACTCCGGTTCCCGCACCGATGCCGCCGGAGGGTCTTTCAGTCGGCCCCGCAACCAAAGCGGCGCAGGGCGGCGAGATGGAGCAGGGACTGGCTGTGGCAGCGCAGCTTTTCCAGGCCTTTCGGGGCCAGGCGACAAACAACCCGTTGGCCGCAATCGGCGGTCGGGCCCCGTTGGACTTCCGTGAAATCAAAGCCCGGCTCCCGGAGGAAATTGCCGGCCTGCGGAGAACGAATGCACGTGGGCAGAAGACCGGCCTCATGGGTGCCGAGGTCAGTCTGGCCGAGGGCGAGTATGGCGAGGCCGGCGGCCCGCGGCTGAAGGTAAAAATCACCGACCTCGCGGGCATTGGCGCCCTGGGCAGCTTCGCTGGGCTGGCCTGGATGGCCACGGAAGTGGATAGCGAAGGCGACGGCGGCTATGAACGCACGACCGATTACAACGGCCGAAAGGGCTTGGAAAAATACGACCAACTGACCCGCGCCGGCACAGCCACGGTCGTCGTTCGCAGCCGTTTCTTGGTCGAGATCGAGGGCCGCAGCATCGACGGCCCGCAGTTGAAAGCCGCCATGGATGCGCTCGACCTGACCGAATTGGAGAAGCTCGCAAACCCGCCAACGAACCAGCAACCCTGAGGATCGCGGAATCACTGGATGTTTGGCAGAACATCAGAATATTCTCCGAAGAGCCATGGCTAACACTGACCGAGGACGAGCTTTGATCGCCGGCGGACTGGCAAACCACCGCCGCATCGAGATCATCCGACTACTCCAAACCCGCGGCACGCTTTGCGTCAACGAAGTGGCCATAGAATGCGGCATCGACGTGGCCACGGCATCCGAGCATGCCAAGCGGTTGCACGCGGCGGGGCTGATCAAGAAGCGAGCCGAGGGTCGCCGGGTTCAACTGTTTCCGACCCGCCGTGCGGCCGGTTTGCTTGGCACACTCGACCTTCTGTGGGAGACGCCCGCCGATTAGGTCCAAGGTCTTGGTCCACGCATTAAATCTGGCGGTTGACTGCGACGAACTCGGCTGGCCCCAGCGGGTCGCCGTCCTTGGCCATAGAGCAGCCGAACGGCTCAAGTCCAGCCAGCCCCAGACTGGTCGCGGACGCATCAGGACCCCGACTCGCAAGCGCCGCAACCGGCCAGCGAGCCCAGCACCTCATTGAAAAATCCAGGCCCCTTTATAGACATGGAATCTCTGCACTCTAGGGTTTGCGTCTCTTCACGATAATGCCGGCCCCTTCACCCAAAGAAAGAACGCGAGATGCGGGCCCCCTTCGCGGCGGCACAAACCTTGATGAGTTGCCCTCGGTTACGCCGGCGCGGGCTCGTGTTCTTCGGGAGGCGGGGCTGGTGACGGTCATGGACCTCCTCCGCCATTACCCGCGCCGGCACGAGGACCGCCGCAAATTTCCGGCGTTTCCGGTCGAGGCCGGGCGCGAGGCGGCTTGCCTGCGGGGGGTCGTGCTCGAGACCAAGATGGCGCGTTTCGGGCGGCGATGTCAGTTCACCCTGACCCTTGGCGAGCGCTCCGACCAATCCCTTGGGGCCACGGTGCGATGCCGCTGGTTCAACCTGCGCTATCTGCCGAAGATCCTGCGGGCCGGTCAGGACCTGATCATTCACGGGCTCCCTCGCAGCATGAAAAAGGGCGGCTTGGTCTTTGATCATCCGGATTTCGAGGTCTTGGAGACGGACGCCCAAGACAGTGACCTGATCCACCTCAACAGGATCACGCCAGTTCATCCGTCCGTTGGCTCGTGGAGTCCGCGCATGCTCCGCCGGCTAATCTTCGAGGTGATTGCGCGGATGGAAGAGGAGGTTTGGCCCGATCTCTGGCCGGGTGGCAGTGGCGAATCCGCCGCAGTGGGAACAACCACATCGCAGGCGCTGCGGACGATCCATTTCCCCGCCTCATGGGAGTCTCTCGAGATCGCCCGCGCCCATTTGGCGCGTGAGGAGCTTTTCGAGATGCAGGCCGTGCTGGCCCGCCAGCGCCAGCGCCAGTCGGCAGGAACCGCTCCGAAGATCGGGCGCAAGAGCGGGCTGATGTCCGACTTTTTGCGCCGGCTGCCCTTCGCTCTCACGAGGGCGCAGAAGCGGGTGCTGGGGGATGTGTTTGACGATCTGGAGACCGGGACCCCGATGAACCGCCTTCTTCATGGTGATGTGGGCAGCGGCAAAACGGTCGTGGCGGCAGCGGCCATGCTGGGGGCCATCGCCGCAGGGGAGTCCGCCGCGCTCATGGCGCCGACGCAGGTTCTGGCCCATCAGCATTACGAGAACTTTCAGCGCCTGCTCGGGCCCCTTGGCGTGACGGTTGTTTTGCGCACGGCGGCCCGGCGCGAAAAGGAGGCCACGCCGGGACCGCGCATGATCATTGGAACTCATGCGCTGCTGTTCTCCCCCGAGACGGTGGGGCGCCCCGCGCTGGTGGTCATTGATGAGCAGCACAAATTCGGGGTCCGCCAGCGCGCCAAGCTAGCCGGCCAAGCCCCGCACCCTCATGTGCTGGTGATGTCAGCGACCCCGATCCCGCGCACGCTGGCCCTGACTCTTTACGGGGATCTGGAAATTTCACTGCTTGATGAAATGCCGCCCGGTCGCGTGCCCGTGCGCACGTTGGTGCGGCCGGTGGAGAAGCTGGCGGAAGCCGCGAAATTCCTGCGTCAGCAACTCGACGAAGGCCGTCAGGCCTATCTGGTCTATCCCGTCATTGCAGAAGGTTCGCGCACGGAGCTCAAAGCCGCGACGGCGGAGTATGAGCGCTGGGCGGCCCTGCTCGCGCCCCACTCATGCGCGTTGCTCCATGGTCGGATGCAGGCCGAGGAGAAGGAGGAAACGATGAACCGCTTTCGAGCCGGCGAGACACGCGTGCTCGTCAGCACCACCGTGATCGAGGTCGGGGTGGATGTGGCCAACGCCACGGTGCTCCTCGTCGAGAACGCCGAGCGCTTCGGCCTCGCGCAATTGCACCAGCTCCGTGGCCGGGTCGGACGAGGGGCGCGTCAATCGTGGTGCATCCTGCTCACCGGCGAGGAGGCGGAGGAGAAACTGGAGCGCTTGAAAATTCTCGAGGAAGCAGCGGATGGCTTCACCATCGCGGAGGCCGACCTGGCCCAACGCGGCCCGGGCGACCTGCTCGGCACCGCCCAAACCGGACTGCCACCCATCCGCCTCGCCCGCCTGCCGCAGGATCTGCCGATCCTTGAGGAAGCAAGGAGGGCGGCCCGCAGGGTCCTCGCGGATGACCCCGAGCTGAAGTCCCACGCCATTCTGCGCGACCGCCTGCAGCTGTGGGAAAAGCGCCTCTTCGCCGGGATCGCTTGAGCCGAGAACCGCGTTGAGGGTTGCTCGGCTGGTCCGGATGCCCGGCCCTCAAACGGGGAGAGGCCGGGCGTTGGGGATCAGGGCTTTTCCTTCACCACCGCACCCTCGGCTCCCGGCTTCGAGCCGGAGAGTTTTTCCACGATGTAGAAGGTCACGGGGATGATGAAGATGGCGAAGAGGGTCGCGGCCAGCATGCCGCCGATGACGGCGGTGCCCATGGTTTGGCGGGAGATGGCGCCGGAGCCGGTGGCGGTCCAGAGCGGAACGCAGCCGAGGATGAAGGCGAAGGCGGTCATGAGGATCGGGCGCAACCGCAGCCGCGCTCCGGCCAGGGCCGCATCGTAGAGGGACTTGCCGCCCTCGTATTCGGCCTTGCAGAACTCGACGATGAGAATGGCGTTCTTGGCCGCAAGGCCAATGAGCATGATGAGGCCGATCTGCGCGTAAATGTTGTTGTCCATCGAACGTCCCCACAGCGCGAAGAAGGCGCCGAAAACGGCGATGGGCGTGCCGAGGAGGACGCTGAAGGGCAACGACCAGCTTTCGTATTGGGCGGCGAGGATGAGGAATACGAAGAGGAGGGCGAGGGCGAAGATGACCGACGGGGGGACGCCCTGGGCGGCCTGCTTTTCCTGGAACGACATGCCGAGGTAGTTGTAGCTCATTTCCTTCGGCATGGTCTGGGCGAAGACTTCCTCGAGGGCGTTCATGGCCTGGAGCGCGCTGTAGCCGGGTGCGGCGTTGGCGTTGATCTGGGCCGAACGATACATGTTGAAGCGCATGGTGAACTCGGGACCGTAGCGGTCCTTGGTCGTGATGAGGGCGGAGAGCGGGACGGAGTTGCCCTCCTTGTTGCGGACGTAAAACTGTCCGGCCTTTTCAATGACATTGCGGAACTCCCCGGCGGCCTGAACGTAGACCTGCCATTGGAGGCCGAAGCGGTTGAAGTAGTTCACCATGGTGCCGCCGAGGAAGGCCTGGAGCGTGCTGTAGGCGCTTTCGAGCGGGACGCCCTGGGTCATGGCCATCTCGCGGTCGAGGTCGAGGCGGATCTGCGGGACGGAGGGCAGTAGGGTGGTGTTGAGGCGTTCGATTTCCGGACGTTTGGCCGCAGCCTGCATGAAAGCCGCAGTATTCTCGGCGAGAAACTGGACCGTGCCGCCGCTGCGGTCCTGGAGGATGAAATTCACGCCGCCCGAGGTGCCGACCCCGGGGATGGCCGGCGGGGAAAAGGCGAAGGCGATGCCGGAGGGAAGGGCGGCGAGCTGCGCGTTGATCCGGCGCATGATGTTGACGTATTGGAGCTCCGGCGTAGTCCGCTGATCCCACGGCTTCAGCGTGATGAAGAAAAAACCATTGTAGGTCGTCTGCACCGTGCTGAGCAGATTGAAGCCGACGATCGTGCTGACGTATTCCACGCCGGGAGTGGCCATGACGATTTTTTCGATCTCGGCGCAGGCCTGGCTGGTGCGTTCGAAAGAGGAGGCGTTGGGCAATTGCACGCCAGCGTAAAAATAGCCCTGATCCTCCTCGGGCAGAAAGGCGGGGGGCAGGCGCGAGCCGAAGAACCCGGCGCCGACCACGGTGAGGGCGAGAAAAAGCAGGCTGAGGGCGAGCTTGCGGATGGCTCCCCCGCAGACGCGCACATAGCCGTCGGTCGTGCGGCCGAAGATGCGGTTGAACCAATCATAGAATCCGCCGAGGGGGCCGCGGGTTTTCTCCGACTTGGGCCGGAGTATGAGCGCGCAGAGTGCCGGGCTGAGCGAGAGGGCGTTGAACGCCGAGATGCAGACCGAGATGGCGATGGTCACGGCGAACTGCTGGTAGAGGCTGCCGGTGATGCCGGGAATGAAGACCGTGGGGATGAAGACCGAGGAGAGGACGAGGGCGATGGCCACGACCGGCCCGGAGACCTCCTGCATGGCCTTGAGGGTCGCGTCGCGCGGGGTCATGCCGTTTTCGATGTGATGCTCCACGGCCTCGACCACCACGATGGCGTCATCCACGACGAGGCCGATGGCGAGGACGAGACCGAAGAGGGAAAGCGTGTTGATCGAAAAGCCGACGA
Organism: Chthoniobacterales bacterium; assembly: GCA_041736875.1. Lineage (GTDB taxonomy): Bacteria > Verrucomicrobiota > Verrucomicrobiia > Chthoniobacterales > JACTMZ01 > JACTMZ01. Next base: position 12,004 of record JBGSSV010000165.1, read on the forward strand.
GGGGAAAAAGGGCAAACGTGCCGATGAGTGAGACGGGCACGGCCAAGAGTGGGATGAGCGTGGCGCGCCAACCCTGGAGGAAAATGAAGACGACAACGATCACGAGGAGGAGGGCCTCGAAGAGCGTCTTGACGATTTCTTCGATGCCGGCGGTGACCGCTTTGGTCGTGTCGAGCGATTCGACGTAGGTCAGCCCGGGCGGAAAGCGCTCGGACAAGGTGGCCATGATCTTCTTCGCGTCCTCGGCGGCATCGAGCGCATTCGATCCGGGAAGCTGGTAACAGGCGATGAGAGCGGCAGGGTTGCCGTTGAGCCGGCCTTGCAGGTTGTAGTTTTGCGCGCCCAACTGAATCTCGGCCACTTCCTTGAGCCGCAGGATCGAGCCGTCGGCGTTGGCCCGGACGACGATGTCCCCGAATTCCTCCACGGTGCTGAGGTAGCCTTGGGTGACGACCGAGCGGGCGAATTCCTGACCGGCCGGGACCGGCGGGGCGCCGACTTTGCCCGCGGGGTTGACGCGATTCTGGGCGCGGACGGCGGAAACGATTTCATCCGTCGTGACATCAAGCTTGGCCAATTGGTCCGGGCGCACCCAGATGCGCATGGCATACTGGCCGGCGCCGAAGACTTGGACCTGGGAGATGCCGGGCAGGCGGGCCAGTTCGTTGTTGATGTTGATGTAGGCGTAGTTGGCCAGGAAGGTGGCGTCGAACTCGCCGGTCGGGGAGGTGAGGGCGAAAAGAAGAAGCGGGGCGGAGGCGCTTTTCTGCACGGTCACGCCGTAGCTGGTCACCGGCGAGGGCAACTGCGAGGCGGCCTGCCCCTGACGCATCTGGGTGAGGATCTGGTCGGTCGTCGGGTCGGTCTGGACACCGAAGAAGACGTTGAGGGTCATCTGACCGTTGTTCGCGTTGATGGAATACATGTATTCCATGTTGTCCACGCCATTGACCTGCTGCTCGATCGGGGTGGCGACCGACTGCTCGACGGTGAGGGCGTCGGCGCCGACGTAGGTGGCGAGCACCTGGATCTGCGGCGGCACGATGTTGGGGTATTGGGCAATTGGCAACCCGGCCATCGAGACAAGGCCGACGATCACCGTGATGATGGCGATGACCATCGCCACGATGGGCCGATTGACAAAAAACTGCGGCATGGGTCAGGTGGGGCGGAGGACCTCAGGCGGGAGTGGGAACCGGCGGCACGGGAGGCGGAGTCGGAACATCCGGCGGGACGGGAGGGGCCGGCGTGGGCGGCGGCGTCGGGGACGCCGGAGGCGCCGGAGGCGTGTCGTCGTCCACCTGCGCGGTGGGTGGCAGTTTGTCGAAATTCTCATCCTTCGGCTCAACCGGGGCCGGGAGGGAAGGATCCTCGGCGAAGCCCGGCGGCATGACCCACGGGCTCGTCTTGACCGTCATGCCCTGACGAAGTTTCTGCATGCCCTCGACGACCACGTTTTCTCCGGGCTTGAGCCCGCTGGTCACGACCTGCATGGACGCATAGGTCGGGCCGGCTTCGATCAAGCGGAGGTCCACCTTGCCATCGGCCCCGATGACGGCGACCTGCGATTTGCCCTGGAGGTCGTTGATCGCGCGCTGGGGCACGAGGAGGGCGTCCTTGAGCCACGAGGTGACGCCGCGCACGCGGGCGAACTGGCCGGCGCGCAGCAGGCTGCCCTGGTTGGGGAAGACCGCTTCGATTTGGAGCGAGCCGGTGTTCTGGCTGACCTGGTTGTTGACGGCGAGGAGGCGGCCAGGTTGCGGGTAAACGGTTTGGTCGGTCAGGAGGATCTGGAAACCCAGGCCGCCGCGGTCGGTTGCTTTGATGAGTTTGTCCGGGTCGCCGAAGTAGGGCTGGATGAACTGGAGATATTCGGTCTCGCTGATGAAAAATTTCACCTTGATCGGATCTACCATGGTGACCGTGGTGAGGGTGCCGGTGGAGGGACCGATGAGGTTGCCCACTTGGGCGTTGGCGATGGCGGCCAAGCCATCGACCGGGGCGAGGATGCTGGTGAATTCGAGGTTGAGGCGGGCCTGCTCGACGGCGGCCTGCGCGGCGGATACACCCGCCTTGCTTGATTCAAAGGCCTGGATCTGGTCGTCGTATTGCTCGCGACTGATCACGTTTTTGGACAGCAAATCGACGGCACGCTTGGCATTGGCCTCGTCCCGGATCAACGCGGCCTTGGCCTGCTCGAACGTGCCGGACGCCTGATCGAGCGCTGCTTGGAAGGGGCGCGGGTCGATCTGGAAGAGCAGTTGCCCCTTCTTGACCATGGAGCCGTCCTCGTAATTCTGGGAAACGAGGTAGCCGGTGACCTGGGCAATGATGTCGGCATTGACCATGCCGTAAGTCAGCCCGACCCACTCGCGGACGATGGGCACGTCTTTCTGCAGCGGGGCGGCGACGGGCACGACGAGTTCCGGCGGCACGGGCTTCTCGTGTTTGGGGCAGGCAGTCAGGGTCACGGCGACCGCCGCAGCAGCAGCCCAACGGGAAAAATTTCGCAGCATAGGCGATACGAATAGAGCGGCTGCGAGCGGCCTTGCACAGAAGAAAACACGCAGAAAAACGGGGCCGCCGCTGGCCAAGCGGACCGCGCGGTGTTCTAGTCGGACGATGATGAAGTGGTTCTGGCGACTGGCCAGCATGCTGACCGTGGTAGTGCTGGCGGCCGGCGTGCTGACGTTTGTCTTCCGCGAAAGGCTGGTCGGAATGTGGATCGAAAGGGAGTTGACCGGGCGGTTGTCGCAAGCTTTGGGAGCGGAGGTCTCCGCCGACCGGGTCCGGTGGCAAGACGAGCAGTTGCAAATCGAGCGCCTCCGCCTCGCCGGCGGGTCGTTGCCATTCGAGTCTTTCGTAGCCGAGGATCTGGCCATTCCGCTGGCCTGGACACAACTGCGCGGCGAATTGCCCAATCCCCTGAATGCCGAGGCGGCCTCGGCCACGTTGGTGCGGCGGGAGGCTGCGGGCCCGGGGGCCGCTGGCGCCACGGGGGCAGGCGAAAGACTTCCGGCGCTGGACTTGCTCGTCAACCGCTTCACCTCGACACCAGCCTCCGGGGCCGGTTGGACGGCGCAGGAGGTCAACCTGCGGGTGATTTACCAGAACGGACTGTGGTCGTTCTCCGCCGCGGGCGGGACCGTCGCGGTGCCCGGATTGCCTCCGCTGAAGCTCGAGCGTCTCTCCGCGGATCATCGCGGCGACGAGTGGAACATCAACAGTTTTGCCCTGGCCGATGCCGTCGGGGGCGCGCTGGGAGGCTCGGCCGTGCGCGACGCGACGGGCCAGTGGTCGGCCGAGTTTGCCTGGTATAACCTCGACGCCGCGGGCTTTCTCGGCCCCCCGGTCAACGAGCATTTTGCCGGGCTGGCCAGCGGGGATGCGACCTTGAGCGCAGGCACGCTGCGCGGGCACATGAGGATTTCGGGAGCCACCGTCAAGGCCGTTCCGGCCTTCATCCAAATGGCCAGCCTGTTCGCCGGCGAGGACTGGAGTGTCATCCCGTGGGAGCAACTGCAGTTTGACTTCATCCGCGCGGACGACGGCACGACCAGCATCTCAAACCTCGAAGCCACCTCGACGAAAGGCCTGATTGTGCGGGGCTCCGGACTTTTCCGCCCCGGGCAGGTGGCGGCCCAACTCAATCTCGGCGTCAGCACGGAGGGGCGACCGTGGTTGCTCGCCTTCATGCCCGTGCTCTTTCGCACTCAGGAAAACGGCTACCTCTGGACGCCGGTCAAGGTGGGAGGCACGCCGACGGACTTGCAGGAAGACCTGACCACGCGGGTCGTCGCGGCGCTCGCTGCAGTGCCGGCGGGCGAGGCGGTCGAAACAGCGACCGAGCTTCCTGCCGGGGCGATCGAGGCAGCAGGTCAGTTGCTGCGCGGATTTTTCGGCAACTGATCCTTCGCGCGGAAAAGGCTGATCGCGGTGGCCAGGTCCACGGCACGTTGAAGGGGGCGATCGAGGATTGTTTCGCCCGGTGCCTCGGCGTCGATTTCCGGGTTGGTTCCGGCAACCAAAGAGGCTTCGTTGAGTTGGACCCTCTCCTGTTCGAAGACAAACGGGCCGACCCCGTGCTCGAGTTCACCGGACAGCGCTGCCTCGCGTTCCCCGGGTTCCTGCGGCAATTCCAGGTCGGGAGTAAGACCGTCGGGATAAATCCGACCACCGCCCTCAAGGCGCACCTCGGCCACGGCGAATTTCAGGACGGGACCCTCGCCAAGGCGCGTGGATTCATACTCCACCGCGCGACCACTGGTCGTCGCCCCCACAAGCATCGCGTCGGCCCGGAGACGCAGTGCCGACCCCAGAGCCTCCGCCGCGCCGGCCGTCTTCTCATCAGCCACGACCACCAGCACGCCGGAAAACTTCCGTGTTCCGTCCGCCACAAACTCGCGGGCCGGCACCTCCTTGCGGGAGGAAAGCGAAAAGAGGGCTGACCCCGGCGGGGCAAAGCGCGAGGCAAACTGCGCTGCCATGGCGTAATCCGCCGATTCCGGCGTGGCCCGCAGGTCCAGCACGACACCGGTGACCTTGTTCGTGGCAAAGCCGTCCAGCGCGGCATCCAAGGAAGCGAGGTTTTCGCTCTGCAATGACCCTGCCCGCACATAGCCGATGCCGCCGGTCAGGACCTCGGAGCGGAACGGTGCAACGTCCGCGGGCTTGTCCTCCCCTGCGGCCAACAACTCCGCCCCGGGCCGCAGGTCCGCGAGGAGACCGCGCAAAGTCGCGCGGGCCAGGGCCGTCTCGTCGAGCGTGGCCGTCCCAACCTGACGCTGGCGCAGCAGATCGAGGGCCTGCTGGATCTGCACGGCTTCGAGGGTCTCGATGGGTTCGGGCGGCGTCTCCGCATGCAGCGAAACGGGCGCCGACATGAGGGTCAGCAGCAAGAACGATCGAAAATTTTTCACAGGTCCGGAGCCCCAATGTCGGTGCGAAAGGCTGCCTGATCAAAACGAATCCGCCGCACCCCGTCATAAGCCGCGCTCACTGCCTCGGCCGCATCCGCCCCCAACGCCGTCACTCCGAGCACCCGGCCGCCCGCCGTGAGACAGCGCCCGCCTTCCGCTCGCGTCCCCGCATGAAAAACCAAGGCGCCGCCCTCAGCCGCAGCCTCGAGGCC
>JBGSSV010000090.1:0-34907 GCA_041736875.1 Chthoniobacterales bacterium
CGTGACCCCAGACCGCCGCCGGCACGCCCCGCCGGCGCGCCTCACCGAGCAGCAGCCAGGTGCGCAGACAGCGGGGGTTGGCTTCCACGACCAAAGGCCCTCGGGCCAAATCCCGCATCGCCGGCCCGGACTGCCAGAGCAACCGGTTTCCCGCCACGAACCGGTTCTCGCACGGACGGAACCATGATCGCTCCTGCGCGACCGTGCGAATGCTCGAGTCGAAGAAACGATCGCCTGCCACCACGCGAAAGCTTTCCCCCAACTGCGCCGCCAGCGCATCGAAGACCGCCAACCGGTAGGATGGCACGCAGGTTTGGAGAATAGTGTAAGACATTGAGGCGGAGGTCAGGGCTCGGAGGTCGGAGGTCAGGGGTCAGAGATCGGAGTTCAGTGGCTGAGTAGGAACGGCCCTGGGTTGTTCATCATAGCTCCAAGCATGCGGCCGACTTCACGGTTGCGGGTTACCATATCGTTGTGTTGCTCGACAGTCAGGTATCCGCAGTCCAAGGAAAAATCGAGGGATGTGTCAGTCTCCGCATTTTCGCCATCGCAATCTGTGAGCTTGCTGACGAAGTGCGCCTCGTATCGGCGCTTTGCCCATGCTTCCCGCAGGTTGTTGCAGACAGAGCGGGACGATCGGCGGATTTGATCTGTGAGCGCATAGCGCTCGTCAGCAGGAAACCTCTTACTGGCATGGAATATGTCCATGGCAAGGGCGTAAGCCTTCTTGTAAACCTCAAGCTCCTTCGCCGAATTAATCCTCATGGCGTCTCAGACCTGTGATTGATGACTGGTGAAGTCCGTCCTCCGATCTCCGACTTCTGACGCTTGTTGTCCAACTCTGACGTCCGTCGTCTGACTTCCGACCTCTGCCCTCTCACTCTGCATTAGCGTCCAAAAACTCCCCGATATCGACCACGCAGAGCTGACGACCGCCGGAGTGGGCTGAATCCACGGCGACGCGGCGGCCGGCGCGGTCGAGGCGCGGGTGCAGGTCGCATTTGCGGGCCGGATCGCGGAAGGCCGGGTGGACGGGGAACTTCACCACATCGAAGCGCTTGCCATCGGCCATGCGGAAGAGAATCAGCGGTTGGCTACCTTCAAACGCGTAAGTGTCGGTGACCATCCACTTCCGGTCGGGTGTGAACATGGGATGTCCGTCCTGCTCGAGCGTTCCCTGGCCGACCGGCTTCATCGTGCCGGGTGCCCGCCAATCCACCTCGTAATACATCTCGGCGAAGAGGCTTTGTTTCAAACTCGGGTTAAGCTTGCGAATCAGTTGGATCACTTGGCGGAAGGGGAAGCGCTTGGTCAACCCGCCCGCACGCAGAGCCGCCGCCTGACCGGGCAGCTTGCGCGTCCAGATCACCACGCGGTCCTCGTCCAACCAATCGAAGTGGCTGCACTTCTCCTTGGCCAGCACGCGCAGTTCCGAACCGTCCGCGTTGCAGACCAGGAAGAAAGAAAACAAGGCGTTGTCTTCGGAGAAACGCCGATACATGAAGCAGAACCTCGTGCCCTTCGGGCTGAACATCGCATGGCTGATGAAATCGAAGCCGACCGCATTGGCACCCTGGCCGCAGAGGGCCCTCGCCTGTGCGATCGGGACGATCACCTCTTCGGCTCCGGTGGCGAGATCCACCCGCCGCAGGTCGCCCGCCTCGCCGCAAGCCGGAAGGCCATCTTTTGGCAGGTCATAGGAATAATCCCGCCACCACCTGGCCAACCGATACCAATCCGGAGCGAGGCCGAAAGCTCCGGACGGATGGACGGCGTAAACGGCGGCAAAAGCCTTCGACCATGCGCCAATCTTCGTGTCATAGAGGCGCGTGACAGGCTTTCCGTCGGCAAGATCGTTCACCATCAAGATGTGCGTTTGCCCCGGCAGCCACTGCAGCCGCGCTCCCTGCTGCCAGTTGAAAGCATGCGTCTCCCCGATCGGTTGGGGATCGCCGCCTCCCGGCGTCCAGAGACACACTTCCGCGGTGTCGGTCGCCTGAGGCGTAGCCTTCAACGCCAGAGGCACACGCAACAGCGCCATGGCTTGATCATCCGCCGACCATGGCGACACATCGTGAAAGCCAAAGTAATGCTGATGTCCGGGCGGCGTCTCCGCTGTCACGGGACACCGGGGGTCTGTTGGTAAGGAACTGCACATATAAAGTTGTCTCCAGCCGTCTCAGCCATGCATCCCGCTGGGCCGCTCATCAAGGACTTGCACAAGCCTACGGGCGGACGAGGTCCATCCACCAGCCTCGGTGGCGCGGCGGGCGGCGGCGGCGCCCATCTGCGCACGCTCAACAGGATGCGTCTGCATCCAGTGCAACTTGGCCCGCAAAGCGTCAGGATCCCCGGGCGGCACGATCCACCCTTCGACGCCGTCGGTGACAAAATCCTTCGCCCCCACCGCGGAAGTGATCACCACGGGCAACCCGGCGCGCATGGCCTCAAGCACAACCAGCCCGAATCCTTCTTCCACCGAGGGAAGGACGAACACGTCCGCGCCGCGGTATTCCTGCAGGAGGTCTTCGCCCTTCTTGGCTCCGGTCTTGGTCAGATTCCCCGCCTCCACCTCCGGGCGCAGGCCGGAGAGGCCGAAGTCGGGCCCGACAAGCCTGATCTGCAAGTTCGGGGCGTCGGATCCCCCCGCAGCCTCGACCAAATGCCGCAAGCCCTTGCGATAGTGGAGTTGACCGACGTAGAGGACGCGCAACGGGCCTCCGACTCGCTCATCTCGTGCGGGAGGAGCCGTCCCGCGGGCAAGGTCAACGCCGTGGGAAACCACCAGCAATTTCGAGGCCGGCAGCCCGGCACGCTCGAAGGATTCCTTCACCGCCGTGGAGGGACAAACAATGGCCTCCGTTTCCTCAAACTCCTGCAACTGCCGCCTCACCTGCGCCGGACTGTAGATAGGTGTGTAGGCCAATCGGCAAGCGGCCGCCTCGTCCTTGAGGATCCGTTGCTGCTCCAGGACATGGGCATGATGCACCTGGCAGACCGAAACAATGCCGCGGGACCGACAAGCACGAATCGTCTTCAGGCCGGCCCCGCTGTAGAAAATCACCGCCCCGCATTCTCCCAGATTGCGTGCGGTGGCCGCGTCGAGCTTCACCTTGGCGACATGCGAGAGGGCGCGAGACAACTGGGTCGAGCCTCCAAAGCGATTACTGACAAGGAACAGCAACTGCCAGAAATCGCAGAAGACCGCCTGGTCGCCCAGCAAGGCGGCCAAATCCGCCGATTGACGACGAGGAAACGCGCAGACGAAGCGTTCGAGCGCACCGATCTCATGCAGCGCCCTGGCATAGTCGAACCCGACCGGCCGGGTCGTCGTGTTGAGTGTTACCTTCATGGCGAATGCGGAATGGCGGATGGCGGAGGCGGAGGGGAAGAAAGTTGAAGTTTGGAGTTTAAGTTGAGGTGACAGACTTTACCTGGCCTGTTGGGACTTCCATTGAAGCCTGCTTCGTGCGAACCGCCACAGGCGCATGGCGTGCTCGCGCAGGATGGCCGGTTTGGTGAAGGGCAGAATCCACTGCCGCGCGAAGGCGATGCTTCGTTTAGGGGGATTTTCCATGTGGGCCGCGAAGCCGCTGCGCTCGAAGTAGTCCCACCAGATTTCCTCCATCCACCGGTATCTGCATTCGCGAATGGTGTCCACCTTGGCGTTGTCCGTCCACGGCTTCACTCCCACAAAGTGCAGGATCTTCACCTGGCCAATGCGCGGCCTCGCCCACGAGCCACTTGTCTTGTCCTGGAACCGCTTGGAAAAGTTCCATTCTGCCCCCAGGCGATGCAGGGGTTGCCCCGTCTTGCGCAGCCACGCGTTGATCACATCCTGGTCGCCCTTGTGCCTTTGCCGGTCATGCATTCCGCGGTAGGTCTCCCGCAGTTCCTCGAAAATGCCCTGCCTCGGCTCGAAGACCAGCAGTCCGGTGTTGATCTCAGCATCCGCCAAGTCCTCCCGCTGCACGCCGGTGTCGAAACCGCTCAAGACGTCGGAACCAGCAGCGATCGGCGGGAACTCCGCGATCTCGCGGATCGTCCCGAGGCAAACCATGTCCACATCGATGTAAACGCAACGGCCCTCCTCAGGCGGCAGAGCGAAAATGCCCAGCTTCTGCAGCGCGTTTTCCATTCGTTTACCCTGGCTTTGCGGCGAAAGCACGGACACCGCCGGAATAGCGTCCAAAGGTAGCAGCCGCACCTGCTCCGGGCGGCCTTGGAGCCAGGCGTGCGGAGCGCGGTCCACGTCGCAGATCGCGACGAACTCGAACTCTCCCGGGCCCAGCCCGGAGTTCTCGGACAAACTCTGCAGGAGAGCGGCAAACCCCGGCCAGAAGTCAGAGGTGACGATGGAGACAAAGCGGACCATTAGGATGCAGGAGGACGAGGCGGAGCCACGGACAGGTGAGGATGGAGGAAGATCAGCCAGCTTGTCCGGCGACTGTTGGCCTGTGGCCACTCGCCAGCCACGGCCGAATGGCCGCACGGGCCGTCAATCCGCCCGGCGGTAGATGACATAGAGCTGCTCGCCGCGCTCTGGGAAGAACACGCCAAGCAACCGGCAGAGGCCCCGCGTGCCCAAAGCCAGCAACCCCTCGAGGAATCCTTTCACGCCCGAACGCTGGAAGGGCACGCCGAGAACGTCCTGACGGGGTTCATGGAGGGCGGACGTGTTGTAACCGGTCATGACCTCAGCCGTGAGTCCGTGCCGCGCCCCAACAGCGCGCAACGATTCCCGCGTGTAGGCAAACAAGTGTCGTGGTGGGTCCCAGCAAAAAACCGAGTCTGTCCTGAGACAAAGCCGCAGGGCGCGCCCGGTGGGTTCGCCACGGCTGCGCAGGCCGCGAATGTAGTTCCTCAGGTGAAACGGCCTGGCCAACTTCTCGAGGCTGTCCGCATGCGGCGTGGCGAAAACCATCCGCCCGCCCGGGGCCAGCATGGATTTCAGCCGCTCGATGTTCCCGTCGATCCGGTTCCAGTGCTCGATGACGTGGAAGCCAAAGATCACATCGAACCGCTGGTCCCCGAACGCAGACAGATCCGCGGCCACATGAGGCAGGCCGAATTGCGCCTGCGCAAACTCCAGGCACGGCTCGTCATAGTCGAACAGATACGGCTCCCACCCCAACTGGCGGGCGGCCTCCGAATAAATGCCGAATCCGCCTCCGTAATCGAGGAACAGGTTGCGCCCCGTCTTCGGTGCGCCGACGAAGTGCAACAAGCTGGCTTTCACCCGCGCAAGGTCTGCGACAAGCTTGGCCGGATCGGGTTTGCGAAACGCGAAGCCTTGGTAATACTGCTTGAGCGTTGCGTCGTCCGGCATCGGCTCAGTGCGGACCAACCCGCAGGCACCGCACTTCCGCAATCCGAACGGCTTTCCGCCGGCGGAGAACGCGACCTTCTCGCTCCCGCAGGCGGGACAGGATTGGGGATCGGAGTTCAAGTCGGAAGGTTGAAGTTGGGAGTTGAAGTTGAAGGGGGCACAGCGGCTATGCCTTGCTCGATGGCGGATAGAGGATGGCGAATAGCAGGAGAGATGACGAATGGCGAATAGCGGATGGCGGAGAAAGCAACCCGACATCAGTTTAACCAGCCGCTCCACGGCTTCGATCGCTGGCGGGGTCAGGAATTGGCTGCAAAGCGGGGGCTTGGTCGCGTTGAGGTGCGGCACATCGAAACGATCCCAATGTGCTCCTGCACCGCGCGGCACATTGTCCCGAAGAGCTTCAAAGTTGCCGTCGGCGGCGCTAAACTCATTCGAATTCGAAATCCCGCAGGCAGAGCAGCAGCGCGCACTGCCTCAACTGCGCGCAGGTCGCGGGCTGGCGCAAAGCCACCGCATCAAGGCCGGACGTCCTTCGCGATACAGCGCATGCTTGGTCTTCGCGGGAAGCCCGTCGGTTTTTGATGATGGCCATTTGTGCACTCGGCGAAAATCATCAACGCTGTCAATCACCTCGACCGCGTGCGTGCGCGCAGTGAGTTCGATTAAACGATCCTCGATACCTGGCTCGAGATATTCGTGCATTTCCACGAGGAGAAACCACGACGAGAGCTTTGTGCACACTTCCCCGTCCAACAGCTCCTTCTCACCGCCCTCGCAGTCACAAATCAGGCATCCGCCGGGTTGCTCTGCGAACCTTAACAATCCGTTGCGATCCAGCACACCCATGGTCTCAACCCTGCTTGACACGCTGTTCAGCCGGGCCATTTCGGAACACATTCGGCGGGCTCGCTCACTGCTATCGGCCGCGACGACTTTTGCGGCCGTGAGCCTACAGGCCAAGCCTACAGCATAATAGCCTTCGGCGCAGCCAACATCGATCACCAGCTTTGGCGCGGCCGCGATGACCTTTTCAACAAACGGATGCAGCTCGGCCTCGTAAGTGCCAAGCAGCTTTGGGTAGACGGCTGACCCATGGCTGGACCAACCGGTGTAGCGCAGGCCCTTGAATGGACCAGCGCTGACTGAATTATCCGGGAACAATTGCTTGGCGGCCGCAAGAGCTTTCCGCCTGTCTTGATGAAACGCCCTGCGCTTTTGTAGGTTTTTGAAGATTTTGTTGATCATAGCCGGAGACGAAGCAAAGGCTGGCGCCGAGCATTACGATGCCGTCGCATGGGAGTGTGTATTAAGCAGGCTTTGTTTCTGCGGGATACCCGAAAACACGAAAATCTTGCTCCCAGAACTCGCTAATCCGCTGCATGGCGCTGGCAGTCAAACAGTCTTGGTAAGTCCGCCTCGCAGTGGCGTTCAAATGGGGAACTTTGAACGAGACCCCAATCGCTTGCTGCACTCTACAGATATCTTCGTTCAGATTCTCAAAGCGCCCCACGAAGTCAACGAGCAAGTTGCCATCTGGGTCACAGGCGTAGCTCGACTGATAAAGAGTCTCCGCCAGCGGAAGGGCCCGGTATTTCCGTAGGTAGGCATGATGAAAATCGACGTCCGGCCGATCCAACACCTGTTTGGAGCGCTCCTTCCGGAAGCGAAGGAATGTGCCGATCATCTCGGGAGCTAGAAAAGGGTGCCTTACGAGCTTTCGCAATTCGAGGCGCGACCGGAAATTGTGGCGGTAGGCGGAGACAAACCAGTCGTAAGGATTTCGTACAAAAAGAAACTTGAAGTAGGTGTTCCATACGGCATTCGGCAGCATGCCCTTGGCCACGCTGGCCGGCATGTGCTTGCCGTCCCACAATCCGGGCGCGCCGTGGTTCATGTCCACCGACTCATCGTAGGCCGCCAAGCCGTGCTCGATCGACGTCGTGCCGGTTTTGCCGTTGCAGATGAAGATGAACTTGTGCTTGTGCGAGATAATCATGGATGGAAGCGGCCGGACGAGACGGAGACAATCCGTAGCGGCTGAGCCAGGCGGATGAAAGAAGATGATGTCGCGGCGAGGGTGGTCACAACGTTTTCGGTGTGATTTTCGCCCCAGTGCCCCTGCGGGCGGCTGCCCTCAGCCCGGCCTGCGCGTCAGCGAAGTAGAGGAGCAGCATGGGCAGCGCGCTCAGCAGCATGAGCCAGAGGACGCCCTCCAGGGTGCTGACGTCAAAGAGCAAAAACCCTGCCCCGACCGCGACCAGCGTGAGGGGAATGTTCCATTTGGTCATGCGCATAAGCCAAGCCTTGGCCTGATTTAGGCGCATGGTAACAGCACGGATCACGCCCAGCATGGTCAGGGTGACCGAGAGCAACAGCGGGTCCTGCAGGTGCTCGTATTTCGGCCCGAGCAGCCACAGCAACTGGGCAGGAAAGAGCCAAGTGACGAGCAGGACGAGCACCGCGATGAGCCCGACCAGGCTGAGCGTGCCCCAGTAGAGTCGTCGCATCGCCGCGGCACCGTGGGTCTTGGAAAACTTCGGGGCTATGACCTGCGCCACGGCACTCACGCCAATGGTGAAGACCGCCGACAAACGGGTCAGCGCGCCCAAGTCCGCCACGGCGGCCACGGTGCCTCGGCTGGCGAGTATGAACGTTCCCATCTGCTGCAAGCCGACCGAGAAAATCGCATTGGGCAACACTCGGTTCATGATCTGTCGAATTTCTCTTCGCTGCTCCGACCGCGGGGGCGCAGGCAGTTGCAGTTTGGCTTTGGCGGCGCGGTAAGTGAGCCACCCCACAATCCAGAGGGCGGCGGCATTGACCACAAGCATGTTTCCAGCGCTGAGTCCGAAGGCCAGCAAGGCTGCGATCATGGCGAGGCGCAACAGCACGCTCCAGAGATTCTGAAGCTGCACCGTGCGCCAGGCGGATTTGAGCAGCAGCACCTCCACGCTGATGGCCCGCCAGAGTTCCGGCACCGCGTTCAGCCCGACGAGCAGGCTCAAGACCAGCGACTTGAGCCAAAGGCCCTCGAGCCGATAGAGAAAGTAAAAAGCGACCACGATGCTGACCGGGATAACAAACCATGATTGGAACTGCCGCTCCCGCACAGCCGAGACATAGAGCGAGGAAAACTCGGCGGGCTTGTTGTGCACCTCCCCGCCGATCTTGCGAAACCCGGCCGAGAGCCCCGAGTTCGCCAAGGCATTGCAGAGGCCGATGGTCGCAATGGAGATGGTGTAGTAGCCATACTCGGCATTCTGCATGTGCCGCACCACGAGAAGCCCTACCACCAGCATGAGAAGCTGGTTGAACCCCTCCAGCCCGGTGAAGGAGAACAACGCCTTGAGCCGGGAAACCGAGAACAAGGACCGGATGCTCCCCCGCATATTCTTTTTCAGTCCCCGCCTCAAACAGGATTGAGCTGGAAGTAGTCCTTCACCACGCCTATCTCCGCCGACCGCCGATACTCTTCATAGGAATGCACCGCGATGGCGCGGTGGGCCTGCGTTTGAATCCACTCCTCGGGCACGTGAAAGGACAACAGTTTGCCCCGTGTGCCGGCACCGATGATTTTAAGGGTGTCCAAGGCGGTGCTGTAGAAGGTGGCCACGGCTGACGGCTTGCGCTCGCCGTGGATCAGCTCCAACTCGAACGGCAGGGTGGGTTCGGCGATGGTCACGCCGACATTCTGGAAGAAATCGTTCTTCCGGTCCATCAACTCGCGCCGATGCGGATAGTAAATCACCGGACGGTCGCCGAGCCGACGCCGAGCAGCGCGGAAAATTTCGAAAAATTGATCGAAGGTGATGACGTCCACGTCCGGAAGGCAGGAGCCGATGAAAAAGACCGGCCCCTCCGGGTCGAACTTCAACTCATCGTGGAGAAAACTCAGCCGGTTCGGCCGGAGTTTGTCGGGCGGACGCAGTGGGACATCGTAGAGGGAGAAAAAGGTCAACTTGTCCGGCAAGCGTGTGTTGTAGCCGAGGAGCGGGATGCTCTTGGACGGCGGCAGATGCTCGGGTCGCCGGCCGTCGTAGCGGAAGGCGGGAAAGTTGATCGACGAGGTGCCGTCATCGAGGAAGTAAAATTCGGCGGCTGGAAAAAGGTTGGCCGCCGCGACAGCCATCCCGGCAGCGTAGTTGCCGACGTAAACGCGGGTAACTCCGCGCAACCGCTGCAAAGCGGCACGCAAGCGTATCCAGTCCCATGTTTTGGCCGCGTTGCCCGGATGGAACGGCACCGTCCTCCATGCCTCCCACCCAAGGAGGTGAAGCGTGTTGGCGAGGATCTGATTGTTGAGCGGTTCCTTCTGATCAAACACAACGAGCAGATGCTTCGCCTCCCCGTCCGCGATGGCCTGCCGCGCCTCGAACGCATTGACCGCCTGGAGGGGGGATTGGATCAGATACAGGTGCAAAGGAGAAAGTTGAAGGGTGGTGAGTTGAAGTTGAAGACGGAGAGCAGAGTTGAGGTTGGGAGTTGAAGCTTAAGGCCGAGACAGGCTGGTCGGAATGGTCATTGCTTCAACTTCATCTCTTCAACTTCCACTGCAGCGCTGCGCGCCGCCGGCGCGAGCGCTGCTTCCAAGCCTGGGTAGACGAGGGTTTCCGCGCCGAGCGGGCTCAAATGGTGCGAGTCGTAATAGAACGGACTGTTGCCGCTTTGGATCAAATACTCGCCAGACTTCGGATCAAGGAATCCCCGGCCCGGATTGATGATCGTCACCACATCCGGCGGAAAGTCCTGCAGGGCTGCGAGGACACGCTGGTTGACCTGGGCGTAGTCCTGCTCTTTCACGCGCCACGCATCGCTGGAGTAGCCGAAATACATGCTGCGTGCGATCGCATCGGGAACCGGCGCCTCGTGGGTCGGCACTTGCAGAAAAAGATACACGTGGGCCCCGGCCTCGGAGAGACGTTGCACGGTGGCCTTCACGGCGGCTTCCAAGACGCCGGGTGGAGAGTTTTTCTCCTGCTTCGACCAATACCCGGCGACGATCACCTTCTTGATGCCGGTCCTTGCGATGTATTTGGCCACTTCCTCCGCCCATTCGGGGGATCGGTGATCCAGGCCCTGATTCGACCTCGACACATAGTTCACCAAAGGCGGCGTCGCCGGGTAGTAGATGGCCTGGCCGCGGATACCGTTCTCCCGGCAGAATTTCGCGACGGCGGGCGATAGCGCCCAGGCGTGGCTGTCACCCCAAAGCAGAAGTTGCGGGGAGGACCTCTGCCCGCCCCCAAGTTCCTTCACCTCCCCGGCTTTGACCTGCTTGATGCCGATCTCCTCCATCTCCGGACGCTGGAGGCGGACATTGGCGACCTCAAGAATCTCCGGGGCGACGCGCTGCGGGAAACCCTTGTTCAAAACGACAGTCGCCGACAACGCGGTCAGCAGGAACAGGGACACGCCGGCGAACGAAAAGATGAAGACCGGGCGTTTCGCCACGCCATGGTGCCGGAACGGTGTCTCAACAAAGCGCCATGAGAGCGTGGCCAGCACGAGTGAGGCCAGCACGAGGCCGACCCTCACCAGCAGGGCCGGCTCGGTGATGTTCACATAGCGCGCGAACGCCAGCAGGGGCCAGTGCCAGAGGTAGAACGAGTAGGAGATCAGGCCGATGAACACCACCGGCCTGACCGCCAAGATCCGCCGCGCGGAACTCCGCCAACCGCCGGGGTCGGGGGCGTTGGTCGCCCAGATGAAGACGGCCGTGCCGAGGACGGGCGACAGCGCAGCCATCCCCGGGAAGGGCGTTTCCGACGTGAAAAGCCAGCTCGGAACAAGGATTGCCGCCAACCCAGCCCAAGCCGTGGTGTCTAGCATCCAGGGCCTGCCCCCAATGTCGCCCGGCCGCGGGGCCAAAGCCACCACGCTGCCGAGCAGCAGTTCCCACGCCCTCGAAGGCAGGAGATAGAACGAGGCCAGCGGAGCCTCGACCAGACTCCACACACTCACGCCGAAGCTGGCGGCCGTGCCGAGCAGAAAGATCGAGAGCAGTGCTGCTTTCGTTCGCAGCGGCCGGAAACGGAAAAGCACCAGCAGAAGAAACGGGAAGAGCACGTAGAATTGCTCCTCCACGGCAAGGGACCAAGTGTGCAGCAGTGGCTTTTCCTCCGCCGCGACGGCAAAGTAATCCAACGTCCGCCAGAAGTAGATGTTGGCCGCAAAGAAAGTCTGGGACAGCGCAGAGTTGCCCAGCCCGACGAAATCCTCGGGCAAAAGAATGAACCAACCAACCACCAGGGTGAAAACGACGAGCACCACGGCCGCCGGCATGATCCGCCGGATGCGGCGCTGCCAGAAATTACTCAGCGTGAAGGTGCCCCGTTGCGCGTCCTTCAGGATGAGCGACGTGATGAGGTAGCCGGAGATGACGAAGAACACGTCCACCCCGATGAAGCCCCCGGAGAAACCCAGGCCCGCGTGGTAAAAAACCACGATGAGCACAGCAACAGCCCGCAACCCGTCCACCTCGGGGCGGTAGCGGAAATCTGTGATCAGATTCTGCAATGAGCAACGGCGGAAAGTTGAAGTTGGGGGTTGAAGTTGAAGAGGGAGACAAGCTGGTCGGAACGGTCATTCCTTCAACTTCAACTCTAGAACTTCCACTGCGGCGCTAGGCGCCGCCGCGCTCCCGCTTGAGCTTGGCGCGCTGCACCTGCTCACAGGCGAGGAGTTCCTGATCTTTGCTGGTCAGCGCCTTGTGAACGTTGCGGATGTCGCGGACAAGCTTGCGCATGCCATCAGCTTCGAGGGACGCGGCGTGGTCGGTGCCTTTCCACGTGCGGTCGAGGGTGAAGTGGCGCTCGATCCACGTCGCGCCGAGGGTCATTGCCGCGACGTCGGCGGCGATGCCGAGGTGGTGACCGGAGAACCCGATCTCCTTGACGCGGTCGCCGAAGGTCTTCTTGAGGCGGGTGATCTCGAACAGGCAGATATCCTCGAACGCGACCGGATACCCCGAGGTGCAACTGTAGAGGACGGTGCGCCCGGCGGCCCCCTTGGACTCGAGGAGCCTGACGATTTCCTCCTCCTCCGCCTGGGTCGTCATGCCGAACGACAGGTGAATCTCCCCCGCGTAATCGTTGCAGAGCAGCTCGAGCATCTCGAATTTGAGATTGCAGGCTGAGGGCACTTTGATCAGAGCCGGGTTGAGCAAAACGACCTCACGGGCGGACGTCATGTCCCAGACTGACGTGCTGTAAACCACCCCGTTCTCCTCGCACCACGCCTTGAGTTGCCGGTTCTGTTCGAGATCGAGCTCGAGGAACTCGCGGTGCTCGCCATAGGTGCTGCCGTAGGCATTGGCCGGGTTCGGATGAGGGGCGTTGTATTCCTCTTCGGTGAGCAACTCGCGGGCATTGCGTTTCTGGAACTTGACCACGTCCACTTTGCAGAAGTAGGCCGCGACATGGATCATTTCCTTGGCGATGGCCATGTCGCCTTTGTGGTTGCAGCCGATCTCGGCGATGATTTTTGGAGGATTGGTCATAAGCTTTCAGAGGAAAAGTCGGCCACGGATTGGAGAAGATAGCAGATGATAGGGAAATGTCTTGGAACTCTGGAGGGCCGCCATCCAAGTTCATCCGTGGCTAAATTCTCTTCCCAAGGTTCCACGCCAACCGCTTGAACTGGACCTTTTGGCGACCGAAATTGATGAGGAGTCCCAGCGGACAATTGGTCGCAGCCAGCTCATTGAGCAACTGCGCCTCATCGGCCTTCCGGTATTCTTCGGCCACTTTGAATTCCACGAGAACAACGTCGTCAACAAGCATGTCGGCCACATAAAGTCCTACCGGCTTGCCCTTGTAAAGAACCTCGATCCGCTTTTCCATCTCGGCTCGACGTCCGCGAAGCGCAAGTTCCACGGCCATTGCATTCCGATAGACCGCCTCCAGGAAGCCGTAACCGAGAGAACCATGCACCTCAAAGGCAGCCCCAACCACAGCCTCCGTGATATCAGCGTGCGGCAGCAACCCTTCCCCCATGGCTAACATTCCGGGTATTTATCAGTGACGCACTCTTATGGCGCGTGGGTGCGGCCTGGCTTCCGGCCATCCGTGATCATCTGTGTTCATCCGTGGCTAAAATCATGTCGATCAACTCCCGGATCGCCCCGCGGCCGCCAGGTTTCGAAAGGACGATGCGGGCGGCGGCGGCGACCTGCGGCACGGCGTCGGCCACGGCCACCGGGCAGCCGACGATGGCGAAGCATTCAAGGTCGTTGAGGTCGTTGCCGACGTAGATCACGTCGCGGAGGTCGATCCCCTCGCGGGTGCAATGGTCGCGCAAATAGGCAGCCTTGCCATCGATGGCCTGGGCGCAGGGCAGATTGACCTTGCGGGCGCGCGCTTCAACCACGGGGTTGCGCTCCTTGGAGAGAATCAGCCCCGGGATGCCGGCCTCACGCAGCCGCGAAAGCGCCATGCCGTCGCCGCGGTCGCAGAAGACGGATTCGTTGCCAGTCTCATCGACAAGGACGCGGTTGTCGGTGAAGACGCCATCGAAATCGAAGACGACCAACGCTGGCTTCGCCGGCAGAGCTGGGCTCCCCTCCCCGCTTCCAAGTTTGCGGAAGAGGGACTCGGCAATTTCCCAGTCTTCTTCGGAATCGATCTCGAAGCCCTGCCATTCCGGCACCCCATGCAGGACGGTTTTGCCGAAGAAGCGGTGCTTGTGGCACAGGAAGCCTTCGGTCTTCATCACATACACCGCGCCGTTTTCCATGAACTCCGGCTCTCGGTCCTGGCGGCGGAGGCGGACGGCCTTGTCGTGATTGACTCCTTCGGCGGTCCCATCCGAATCGACGCGCCAGAGGAACCGGTGGCTGGGCACGGCAGTGAAGCCGGCATCAGCCCCGGACTCCTGCACGCGGCGGACCAAGCCATCGATGTCTTCCGCCCGGGTGAACGGCGACGTGCATTGCAGGAAGACCACCAATTCCGGCAGGGCCTCACCGGCCTCCCTCATCGTCTCCAGCACATGCAGCAAAGCACTTTCGGAGCTCGCCGTGCTGGTGGCCAAATCGGGCGGACGCATCACGACCTTTGCGCCGGCCTCCCGGCAGATCTGTGCGTAGTCCTCGCTGTCGGTCGACACCACGACACGGTCGACTGATGCAGCCCCGGCGGCTGCCCGAATTGTGCGAACCACCAGCGGCACTCCGCAGAACGGCCGGATGTTCTTGTCCTTGATTCCGACAGAGCCGGATCGAGCGGGGATGATGGCGAGGATCATTGGGATCGAAGTTGGCAGGGGTTAGTTTTCAGTGGTCGGTGGTCGGAAGACACAGGACAGGGGACACGGGCGAGGGAGTTAGAGTTGTGAATGCAGAACGCAGAGCCGGAGTCCGCCGGGCGGAGGGAGACAGGCCTAAGCCAGTCCGACAACAGTGGCGTCAGGAAGGCAGTTGAAAGGAGGCGGGTGCTCATTCGCCGCAGATCTCGAACACCCGTGCGGCCAACTGGTCCCAGGTATAGCTGGTCTCAACCAACTTCCGCCCCCTCGCCCCGCGGTCGATGCGTTCGGCGTCTCCCGCAGACAGCGCCTCGCGCAGCGCGGCTTCCAGCGCCACCGCCTCCGGGGTGCACTGCCAGGCTCCGCCGGCGGCCGTGAGTTCGGGGAAATTGCACTCGGTGGTCTGAACCACGGGAACCCGGTGGGCCGCGGCTTCCAAGACGGCCATCGGGAACCCCTCGGAATAGGAGGGCAGCACGAACAGGTCGGCCGTCCGGAGCAGCGCATGCTTTTCCGTGCCGGAAACCGCGGGGTGGATACGGCAGGAACCGCCGCAACCGGCCTCCACCATCATCTGCTCGACCCCGGCCTGGTATCCGCCTTCATCCGGGCCCACAATGAGGAGTTCCCAGTCGGGAAAGTCTCCGGTCAGTCTCCCCCATGCGGGAACCAGCAGATCCAGCCCCTTTTTCGGGTGGATGCGGGAGAGGAAAAGGAGGCGCTTGGGGCGCTCGCGCTGCGTCCAGGAGAAGTGACGAGCGGCGGGAACCGGAGTCTGAGGAGATAGCCCATGGGCAAACGAGTGACGAGTGCGATCTTCCTCACTGACTGCTGAAGACTGAGAACCGTCAACCTCGCCCAGGTCAACCCCGTTGGGAACGACCTCAATCTTAGCGCAAGACCCGACTGCGGCACGAATCTGCTCGGCCTCTTTGGATGACAATGCCCGCCAGAACCGGACTTGGGCGAAGTTTCTATCCTCAAAGAGCCAATGGACGAACTGCTTCTTTCTCCGGGAGCGCTCGAGAATCCACGGGTCGAAGAAGCCATGTGGGTGGTAAACGATTGGCCTGCCCCGCCGCCGAGCCTCGCCGCCCAGCCACATGTTGGTCCAGACGTAGAAGCCGTGCCCGTGGAACCATTCGGCACCCGCCACGGCCTCGGCCGCCGTCCGTTTCAACTCCGGCGCGTAGAACGCCTTGTCCGGCCCGCGCCGCACGCCCTGAATCACATCCGGCCACGTTCGGTCGAAATCCACTGCTCGCGTGGAGAGGAGAACGGAGCGCGGGGCGCCCCGTGACGTGTGACAAGTGAGGAGTGACGAGTTCGGCTGAAGACTGCCTGCTGGCGACTGCAAACTTCCTTCCCTCATCGCCAGATGCAGCGAGAGGGCAGACTGGCCCAAGCCTGCGCCCTGCAGCGGCTCGAGGGACTGGACAAAATGGAGATGCACGGCGGGAAAGGCAGAGATCAGGGGTCAGGTGACAGTGTTCAGGAGCCAGAGGGCAGCACACGGCAAACCATTAGCCCGTCACCAGGCGGCAAGCGGTGAAAGGCAAAAGGTGGAAGGTGGGAAAGCTTGGAGCGCGGAGCGGAGGGCGAGGAGAAGTGACGAGGGCGGGAGGCGGTGGCACGACCAGAGCCAATTTCTCAACCGAACAGTCGCTCGCGAAGTTTTGCCTCGAGGGTCTCCATTTCAAGATCCTCCAGACGTCCCAGCCGCCGCACCAGCCGCGCGACGCTCACAGACTGGACCTGCTGCAGATGGAACGCACCGGGCTTTAGAAAAGATTTGGGAATCGCCATCTCCCAGCGGTTGCCCCTCAATGCCGTGGTGTGCGGGATGACAGTGACCAAGGCAAGTTCATCGTCAGAGGGATGACTCGTCAGGGACGAACTTTCCCCGCGATTCCCATGTCCGTGAGCCAGACCTCGCCGCGGCACGGGGCGCTCATTTTCTTTGGTCGGCTGCTTCCATCTCGTCGAGGAGGCCGAAGCCCTCCATCGCCACGTGGTCACAGACAGCCAAACCATCGCCCTCTGGCTCCAAACTGAGGACTTGGAGGAAAATCTCCCTCCTCTCAGGCCCAGTAAGCCTCGGGATTTCTTCGAGTATCTGGGCAAAGCTCATGTTTGCAAGTTAGGCCAAGCTCAAGACCTCAGCAATGCGGATTCCGACCGAAATCGAAGTTGGCAGGAGTCAGGGGGGAGGAAATCAGAGCTTTGAGCCGAAGCGCAGCGAAGACAGGCCACAGCCAATGCAGAACGCAGAACGGGGAGCAGCAGGTGGGGCACAGGGGGCAGGCGAGAGGAGGCAGGAGTCAAACCGGGATCCGGACAACACGCTCAACGTTCCCGTCTTACGACGCCCCGTATTCCGAGGTTCCGATGAGGAGGTCGACGACGCCGGTGAGCCAGATCATGTGCGTGCATTCGACGATGTTGTAGGAGCGGCTATCGACCCAGAAGTTGATGTCGGCGAGGGCGCCGAGCGGATTGTCGGCGGCGAAACCGGTGAAGGCGGCGACATCGAGCCCCATTTCTTTGGCGCGACGGGCGGCCTGGACCACGTTGGGCGACTTGCCGCTGCTGCTGATGAGGATGACCATGTCCTGAGGATCGGCGTAAAGGTCGAGGGCCTTGGCAATCCAGTTCTCGTAACCGCAGTCGTTGCCGAGCGCGGTGATGAGGTTGGCATCATTGAAAGCCATGGCGCGGACCTTGCCCTGCTTGGAAAAATCCGTGGCAAGGTGACTGGCGATCGAGGCGCTGGCCCCGTTGCCGGCCAGGAGGATTTTTCCACCGGCTTCGCGCAGGGCGGCGACCCGCTCCTTGAGCTGGATCATGAGGGCCGCGCTCTCCCGCGAGGAGAGCAGGCGGATGTATTCTCCGAGGTAGTGTGTCAGGTCCATGGGAGTGGGATTTTTCAGTCTTCAGTTGGCGGTGTTTGGAGCGTGATGTTCGACGGAGTCTCCGAGAAACCCGGCATAGCGTTACGCTGGGGGGCTAGTCTTAGGCCCTGGGGCCGACGGCGGCAATTTTTTCCGCCTCTTTCAGGGCCATGGCAACGACCTGATCCATGTTGTGGTAGCGGTAGGTGGCCAAGCGTCCAATAAACGACACCTCAGGTGTCGCAGTGGCGAGTGATGAGTGACGAGTGACAAGTGAGGAGCGCAGATGTTCGGGGAAAGGATCAGTTTCCGTGAGCTCCTTGTATTTCTGGTAGATGGCGGCGGAATCGGGGGCGGGAATGGGATAGTAGGCCTCCTTGCCCGGACCGTAGTCCTCGGGGTATTCACGGACGATGGTGGTGTTCTCGCAGGCTTGGCCGGTGGCGTGCTTGACCTCGGCAATGCGGGTGAACTCTTCGTCGTTCGGGTAATTGACCTGCATGGCCGGTTGCCAGAAGCCCTTCTTTCCCGCCAAGGGCTCCCGCGGACGAAGTTGGTCGGCGGTGAAGGACTCGGGCTCGAAGCGCAGCGAGCGGTAGGGCAGCTGGCCGAAGCGAAAATCGAAGAACTCATCGATCGGTCCGGTGTAAACCATGTGCTTGAACGTGACGTGGGGCAGGATTTCGCGGTAATCGGTTTTGAGCAGGATCCTGAGCTTGTCGCCGCAGGCCGCGACCATGTTTTCAAACATGCGGGTATAGCCGGCAGCCGGAAGGGCTTGGAAATCCTCGCGCAGGTAGCGGTCATCGCGGTTGGTGCGGATCGGGATGCGTCCGCAGACCGAGGCATCGAGCTCCCGGGGATCACGGCGCCACTGCTTGATCGTGTAGCCCTTGAAGAATTTCTCGTAAAGTTCCCAGCCAACCTGGCTGACGATGACTTCCTCGGAGTTGGCCGGATCGGCGATGGGGACTCGCTTGGCCGCGAGCCAGTGCTCCATTTCCCCGGGGCTGGAGGAGCGCCCGAGCAACTGCTCGAAGGTGTTGAGGTTGATGGGAAAATTCCAGTAACGGCCATCGGCCCAGGAGAGAATCTTGTAATCGACCGGATGCCACGCAGTGAACCGGCCGAGGTAGTCTTTGATCCGCGGGGCGTTGGTGCGGAAGTAGTGCGGGCCGTAGGCGTGGATGAGCACACCATGGTCGTCGTAGCGGTCGTAGGCGTTGCCACCGAGATGGGCCCGCTTCTCGACCACCAGGCAGGTCATCCCCTGCTGGGTGGTCAAGCGCTCGGCCATGGTCAGGCCGGAGAATCCGGCGCCGACGATGAGACAATCGAAGTTCCAAGGCATATGAAGCGTGGAGATGGGAGCTTGGAGCGGAGAGGTTGCGCACTACACGTCGCGCGTCCGCCATGCCTCCACGATCTGGCCGATCGTTTCCTCCAGAGAGATCGTGATGTCCCATGCCGGGTAATGCGCGCGCATCTTCCGCAGGTCGCTGATGTAGCAGATGTGATCGCCGATGCGGTTCTCGTCCACATAGGTGTGAACCTGCTTCTTGCCGGTGAACTTCTCCGCCACGGCGAACGCTTCGAGGATCGAGCAGGAATTCGCCCGACCTCCCCCGATATTGTAGACCTCGGCCACGCGGGGGGCCTGGAGGAATTCCTCGATGAAGCGGGCCACGTCGTGGCTATGGATGTTGTCGCGGACCTGTTTTCCCTTGTAGCCGAAGACTTTGTATTCGCGGCCTTCGAGGTTGCACTTGACGAGGTAGCTGAGAAATCCGTGCAATTCGACACCCGAGTGGTTCGGTCCAGTCAGGCAGCCTCCGCGGAGGCAGCAGGTCGGAATCCCGAAGTAGCGCCCATATTCCTGCACCATGATATCGGCCGCAGCCTTGGAGGCGCCGAAGAGCGAGTGCTTGGACTGGTCGATGGAAAAGTCTTCGGCGATGCCCTCGGCATACGCGGGGTCGGAGTAGTCCCAACGGGTCTCCAATTCGCGCAGCGGAAGGGTGTTCGGGCGGTCACCATAGACTTTGTTGGTGGACATGTGGACGAACGGAGATTCCGGACAGGCCCGGCGGACGGCTTCGAGGAAATTCAGGGTCCCGACGGCATTGGTGTCGAAGTCGTCGAACGGAATGGCGGCCGCGCGATCGTGGCTGGGCTGGGCGGCCGTGTGAACGATGGCATCGGGGCGAACCGCCGCGACCAGATCAAGCACGCCCTGACGGTCGCGGATGTCCAATTCGTGATGGACGAAGCCCGGGATGAGTCCAGTCAGGCGGTGCTGGTTCCATCGGGTGTCCCCTTGCGGGCCGAAGAAGACGGCACGCTGGTTGTTGTCGAGGCCGTGGATGAGCCAGCCGAGGCTGGCGAAATGGAGAGCGACCTCCGAGCCGATGAGGCCCGAGGAGCCGGTAACAAGAAGCTTTTTAATGGGATGAGTCAGGGTCAGAACCACCGAGATTGCAGCAGTTCCCGCCACGCTACCGCACTTGGTCGGAGGACAAAGCCGGACGACACTCGAGCAGGCGCAGTTGTTGCCGCAGGCCGGCAGAGCCGACCAGGAATCGGATTGAGTAGCCCGAGAGACGGCTTCGGTTCAATACATTACGAATGAAACACTTTTGCCATAAACCGGCGCCGGCCCACCGCCGTGCCGGTCATGGTGCGTGACAGGCTGAAAGACCAACCAAAGCAGAAGCACCAAGCCCGCACCCAAGCCGAGCACAAGGGGCCAGGAGCGCTTCTTCGCCGCAACCTGCCAGAACCAGCGCCAGTGCAGGGCCAGATGCCCGGCGATCAAGGCGAGAAAGGCATAGGCCAGCCAAGTATGAAGGTCGCCCCAGTCATGCCGCCCCCAACCCATGGCCGTCAGGCCTTGCCCTCCCCGCGAGCCGGGCGGCAGACGGAAGGCTAAGAGCAGCCCGGTGCCAGCCATGGCACAAAACACCAGCCAGAGCAGCGCGTTCAAGACCCTCGGAACCGTGGACCGCGAAGGTCCCCGACGCGAGCGATCCGGCTCAACTGGGTTCACAAGGAACATCCTACGTCTGCCTCCATGCATTGGCGAGTCGCATGTCCCGCAAGCTTCATTTCCCCTTGATCCGCACGAGTTTTGGGCGGACAACACTTCGGCTCGAGCCAGAGCAATATTCACCATGAGCAAACTCCTCCCCTGCCCGCTGTTCATCGGCGGCGAATGGGTCGACGTCTCCGGCGTCCCCACCACACCCGTCCACAATCCTTCCATCGGTGAGGTCATCGCCGAGACACCCCTGTGCGGGCCGGACATGGTCGATCAAGCCGTGCGGGCGGCGGCCGATGCTTTTCCGCAATGGTCGGAAACCCCGCCGGTCGAACGGGCGAGACTGCTGATGAAACTCAAGGTCCTGCTCGAAGACCATTTCGAGGAACTGGCCCGGAGCGTCACCTTGGAGCACGGGAAAATTCTGGCCGAGGCGCGCGGCGATGTGCGCCGCGGACTGGAAAACATCGAATACGCCTGCGGAGCCCCGGCACTGCTCATGGGTGAGTCGCTCGAGAACGTGGCCCGTGGCATCGACTGCGATTCGATCCGCCAGCCCCTCGGCGTCGTCGCCGGCATCACGCCGTTCAATTTCCCCGCCATGGTCCCGCTGTGGATGTGGCCCATGGCCATCGCCTGCGGCAACACCTTCGTCCTCAAACCCAGCGAGAAGGTGCCTCTCACCTCGATTCGCATCGCCCAACTTGCCCAGCAAGCCGGGCTGCCCGCCGGCGTGCTCAACATCGTCCATGGCGGACGCGAAGCCGTGGATGCGATTCTCCGTCACCCCACGATCAAGGCCATTTCATTTGTCGGCTCGACCCCGATCGCCAAATACATCTACGAGACCGGCATCGCCCACGGCAAACGCGTGCAGGCGGCCGGCGGGGCCAAGAACTTTGTCCTCATCATGCCCGATGCGGACGTGGCCAACTCCGCCACCGGCCTGGTGGAGTCGGCTTTCGGCTGTGCCGGTGAGCGTTGCATGGCCAGCTCCACGGCGGTGGCCATCGGCAGGGCGGCCGACACCGTGCTGCCCGCCCTCGTCGAGGTCGTCTCGAAAATCCGTGTGGGCCCGGCTGATCGCGACCCGCAGGCCCAGATGGGCGCGGTGATTTCACGTCAACACGCCGACCGGGTCTGCGAATTGATCACGCAGGCCTCGGATCAAGGGGCGGCAACGCTGACCGATGGGCGCACGACCAAAGTTTCCTCGGCTCCGAACGGCTTCTTCGTCGGCCCGACCGTCCTCGACCACGTGCGTCCCGGCATGGTGACAATGAAGGAGGAAGTCTTCGGGCCCGTGCTCAATGTCGTGCGCATGGAGGATCTCGATGCGGCGATCGAGTTGGCCAACACCTCGCCCTACGGCAATGGGGCGGCCATTTTCACCCGCAGCGGCAAGGCGGCCCGCGAGTTCCGTCACCGCATCCAAGCCGGCATGGTCGGGGTCAACATCGGCGTCCCCGCCCCCATGGCCTTCTTTCCGTTCAGCGGCTGGCACGCGTCCTTCTTCGGCGACCTCCACGTGCAGGGCCGCGAGGGCGTGGCGTTCTACACCCAGCAAAAAGTCACCACCACACGCTGGTTCAGCTACGGGGAGGGATCGATTTGGAGTGACAAGTGACGGGCGACTGGTGACGAGCACTCACAGATCCTTGTAGATCTCCCGCCGATGGCCGACGAACAGCAGATCGATTCTGTTGTCGCCGATGTCGAAGTCATAAATCACACGATAGTCGCCCACCCTGAGGCGATAAGCATCACTGCCCTGCAATCGCTGATGTCCCATCGCGTCCAGACGACACCCCATGGAACGGCGGCAGCAACTCTGCTCTGCGCACCCGCAGGGATCCGGGCGAAGGCTTTGGCAAAAAGATGCGACCAGACTTGGGTGGGCCGCAGGCATGACCGATCACTCGGCGCCTGGGGTGCGGACTTTGGCCGCCCCGCCCGCGATCTCTTGGCGCGCACGTCCAATTGCCTCAACGATTTCGTCTTTCACAACCAGCTCGTTCTCGATCTGATCGTCCAACCATGCACGCAGACGGATCAGCTCAGGCCGCGAAAGCCTTGCCACTGCAGCTTCAACCTCTTGCACCGTGGTCGTGACGGAGGAATAAGTAAGCGTGCATCGAGCCCGTTGCAACCCTCCAACCAGACAATCCCATGAGCCTGCTGATCAAAAACGCCGACATCGTCAACGCGGACACCCGCTACACGGCCGACATCCTCTGCGAGGGTGAAACCATCACCCGCATTGACAAGGAAATCACACCGCCATCCGGTGCCGAGGTGATTGATGCCACCGGGAAGCACGTCTTCCCGGGCTTCATCGACCCGCACACGCACATTTACCTGCCGTTCATGGGCACCGTCTCGAAGGACAATTACGAGACCGGGACCAAGGCTGCGCTGGTCGGAGGGACAACGACCATTTTTGAGATGGTCTGCCCGTCCCGCGACATGTCTCCCGCGGACGGCTTTGCCACCTGGCGAGCGCAAGCCGAGGGCAAGGCGTGCTGCGACTACACCTTTCACATGGGGGTGACGCGCTTTGATGAGGCGTCGGCCGCCCAGTTGCGCGACATCGTCAAGGCCGGGGTGGGCAGCTTCAAAATCTTCCTCGCCTACAAGGGCGCCTTCGGCGTGGACGACACCGAGCTGTGGCACACGCTCAAACTGGCCCGGGAACTCGGCGTCATCGTCACCGCCCACTGCGAAAACGAAACGCTCGTCGCGCAAATGCAAAAGGAACTGCTTGCCGCCGGCCGCACCGGACCCGAAGCCCACCACGACAGCCGGCCGCCCCGGGTCGAAGCCGAGGGAGTGCATCATCTGATGTCATTCGCCGCGCTGACCGGGGCGCACACCTACATCGTTCACCTCAGTTGCCGCGAAGCGCTGGACGAAGCCATCGCCGCGCGTGAGCGCGGGGTGAAGGTGTTCGTCGAAACTCTGATTCAATACCTCGTCCTCGACAAAACCTACGCGGAGAAACCCGACTTCGAGGGGGCGAAATTCGTCATGTCCCCGCCCCTGCGCGATGTTTGCAATCAGGATGTGCTGTGGAACGGTCTCTCCAGCGGACTGGTCAACACGGTCGGCACCGACCACGCGCCCTTCGACTTTGTGGGGCAAAAACCCATGGGCCAAGATGACTTCACCAAGATCCCCAACGGCATCCCGTCCCTCGAGGACCGCATCAATCTGCTCTACACGCACGGGGTCAAACGCGGACGCCTCACCCTCCAGCAACTCGTTGCCGTGGCCAGCACCAACGCGGCCAAAATCTTCGATCTCTACCCGCGCAAAGGCGTGATCCAGCCCGAGGCGGATGCCGATCTTGTCGTCTATGATCCGGCCTATCGCGGCAAACTTTCGGTCAAGACGCAGACGCAGAATGTCGATTACAACGCCTTCGAGGGCTGGGAGATTGAAGGCCGTCCGTCGGTCGTCACGGTTCGCGGTGAAGTGGCCGTGCGCGACGGAAAATTTTGCGGCACGGTCGGCCGCGGCCGCTTCCTCCCACGGAAGCCGCAACATTTTTAGGCCATCCTAGTCGCGGTAGGAAAAGCGCCCCTCGGTGACTTTCAAAGTGTCCCCGGCGTTGCCGGTCATGGTGCCCTCGAAGGTGGATTCGATCACGGTCGGATCCTGGCTCGCCGTCGTGACGGTGACAGTCAAGTCGAAGCCCATCATGCTGCCGTAGAGGAAATTCTCCGGCGAAAGATTCGCCAATTGCGCCACACTCAGGTCGGTGTTGCCCGTTTTGATGTGGTAGGTCCCGGGGCCGGCCACGTTGAAAAGATTGAGGGTGAAAACCTGCTCGTCTTTGTCCTTGCGACCCATGCTCCCGCCGATGAGGAGGGCTTTGTTGTAGCCGGGCGGATGGAACGCGCCGAACAGATCGTTGTCGGCCTGCCACTCCACACCGTTGAGTTTCATGCCCAGGCGGTTGCGGTCGGCCGCGGGCTCCGCGGCAACCATCCCGGCTCTGCCGAGAACAAGGAGAACAAGAACGCGGGGGAGGCTTTTGCCGCGACGGATGGTGTTTGGCATGGGTGGAGGTGGAAAAGCCGTCAGTCTCGGGATGCGCAGGCCCGCGGCAAGAGCAATCGCCTCGTTCCGCCGCGCCGACAGGACCGGCCCGGACTCATGGCCAGAAGACCCTTGCCATGCGGGGAGACGCCCATTAATCCCCTCTGCTTCACGTCGCATGCAGCACTCACCCGACAGCCACGACCCCCGCCTCTGGAATGAAGATCTGGCCCCGGTGCCGCCGGAGCGGAGGACCTGGACGACGATGAACATCGCGGCGCTCTGGGTCGGCATGGCGGTCTGCATCACGACCTACACGCTGGCCAGCAGCCTGATCAACCAAGGCATGAACTGGTGGCAGGCCACGCTGACAGTCTTTCTCGGCAACGTGATTGTGCTGATTCCCATGACGCTCAATGCGCATCCGGGCACGGCTTACGGCATTCCTTTTCCCGTGCTGCTGCGCGCTTCGTTCGGGACGTTCGGCTCGAACATTCCGGCGCTGATGCGGGGATTCGTGGCCTGCGGCTGGTTCGGCATCCAGACGTGGGTCGGCGGGGCGGCCATTTATGCCACGGCCGCAGTGATCTTCGGATTCGATCCGGCGGCGCGTGAACCGCTCCCCATCCTCGGCATCTCGGCGGGTGAGTTTGCCTGCTTCATGATTTTCTGGGCGATCAACGTCTGGTTCATCATCCGCGGCATGGAGTCGATCAAGTGGATGGAAACGCTCAGCGCGCCGTTCCTGCTGGTGGTCGGCGTGGCGCTGGTCTGGTGGGCCTGGTCGACGGCGGACGGATTCGGTCCGATCTTCACCCAACCCACGACGCTCGACACCGCGGCGAAATTTTGGCCCGTCTTCGGGGTCGGTCTCACCGCCATGGTCGGGTATTGGGCAACTCTCTCGCTGAACATTCCCGACTTCTCGCGCTTCGCCCGTTCGCAGCGCGACCAGGTGCTGGGCCAGACGCTCGGGCTGCCGGCGACGATGACTTTCTACGCCTTCATCGGCATCGTCGTGACCAGCGCCACCGTGGTGATTTTTGGCGCTGCCATTTGGGACCCGGTGCAAGTCATCGCGAAGTTCGGCAACCCGTGGGTCTCAGCCCTCGCCCTCGTGACGCTGGCCGTGGCCACCCTCTCGACCAACATCGCGGCCAACGTCGTGTCGCCGGCCAATGATTTTTCGAATCTCGCCCCGCAACGAATCAGCTTCCGCACCGGCGGCCTCATCACCGCCTTTCTCGGCGTCGTCATCATGCCGTGGAAACTCTATCAGGATCCGAGCGGTTACATTTTCACGTGGCTCATCGGCTACAGCGCGCTGCTCGGGCCGATCGCCGGGATCATGATCGCCGACTACTACGTGTGGCGGAAAAGGAAGCTGGAGGCCGCCGCGCTTTACCATCGTGAAGGCATCTACCGCTACACCGGCGGATTCAGTCTGGTCGGTTTCGGGGTTCTGGTTACCTCGATTTTGCCCAACCTCCCCGGATTTCTCGTCACGATCAAGGTGCTCCCCGCCGATCATTTTCCGGGTTGGCTGGTCGGGAGCTATCATTACGCGTGGTTTGTGGGCTTCGCGCTGGCCTTTTTGTTGTATAGTTTGATCCGTCCGCTGTTTCCCAACCGATGAAAACTCCCGCCCTCCCCCCGTTCGACCATCAGCCACACGCCTACACCGGGCCGTCCAAAGATGAGGTCCTCGCGCTGCGCAAGCAGTTCATGAACCCCGGGATTTTCCTCTACTACAAAACGCCGCTGATGATCGTGGAGGGCTCGATGCAATACGTGTGGGACGAGCAGGGCAAGCGCTACCTCGACGGCCTCGGCGGCATTGTGACCGTGAGCGTCGGGCACTGCCATCCGCACGTGATTTCCGCCGGCAACCGGCAGAGCGAAATCTATCAGCATTCGACCACGATTTATTTGCACCCGAATGTGGCACGCTACGCGGAGAAGCTGGCTTCCAAGATGCCGGGCAAACTGAAGATGTGCTACTTCGTCAATTCGGGTTCCGAGGCCAATGATCTCGCCCTCATGATGGCGCGTGCTTCGACCGGCAACTACGACATCATCGCGCTGCGCAACGCTTACCACGGCGGCAACGCCTCGACCATGGGCGCGACGGCGCACAGCACGTGGAAATACAACGTCCCGCACAGCTTCGGCTTTCACCACGCGCTCGCCCCTTATCCTTACCGGGGACCCTTCGGCTACGACGACCCGAACGCGGGGCCGAGGTATGCCAACGACGTGAAGGAACTGATCGAATACGCGACGCCGGGTAAAGTTGCCGGCTTCATCGCCGAATCCATCCAAGGCGTGGGCGGCTTCGTCGAGTTTCCGGCAGGATACCTGAAGGAAACCTATGAGCACGTCCGCGCCGCCGGTGGCGTCTGCATCGCGGACGAAGTCCAGACCGGCTTCGGCCGCACGGGCACCCATTTCTGGGGGTTCGAGACGCAGGATGTGATCCCCGACATCGTTACGATGGCCAAGGGCATCGGCAACGGTTGCCCCCTCGCCGCGGTGGTCACCACACCGGAAATCGCCCAGTCGCTCGTCGGCAAGGTCCACTTCAACACCTTCGGCGGCAACCCAGTCGTCAGCGCCATGGGCCAGGCTGTGCTCGAGGTGATCGAGAAGGACAACCTTCAGGCCAACTCCCTCAAGATCGGCAACCAAATCCTCACCGGCCTGAAAAAGCTCAAAGAAAAGCACCCGATCATTGGCGACGTGCGCGGCAAAGGCCTGATGCTCGGGATCGAAATGGTCAAGGACCGCGCGACCAAAGAACCGGCGACAGCCGAATGTGCGGCCGTCCTCGAGTCCGCCCGCGACATGGGTCTGCTCCTCGGCAAAGGTGGGTTGCGCGGACAAACCATCCGCTTCGCCCCGCCGATGTGCCTCACCGCCGCCGACGCGGACTTCCTCCTCGAGGTGCTCGACGAGTCGTTCAGCCGGCTGTGAGATCGACCACTTGTGAGCGACCTGCTGGAGGAACTGCTTGAGGCTCGCCGCGCCGGTCGCGCTTGCGCCCTAGCCACGGTTGCCGCCACCTCCGGATCCGTCCCGCGCCGTCCGGGAGCCAAGATGATTGTCTACGATGACGGCGTCATCTCCGGCACGGTTGGTGGGGGAAAGTTTGAGTCCCTGGTCGTCGCTGAAGCGCTCGACTGTCTGGCCAGGAATGAAACGAGGCTAAAAATCTGGCCGCTCCGTGAGGACCAGCCGGATTCCTTCGGAGCCATCTGCGGCGGCGAGGTCACGGTGCTGATCGAGCCCCATGTGCCCACTCAGACCATGCTGGTCGTTGGCGGCGGGCATTGTGCGCAAGCCCTGGCCCGGCTGGCTGCGGCTTGCGGATTCCATGTCACGGTGGTGGATGACCGTCCGGAGATTCTCGCGCAATGCACGGCCGCCCACTGCCGCCTGGCCGGCCCAGTCACGGACTGCGTGGCAGCGCAGGATTGGAGCAAGCCCGCGGCAGTTGTCATCGTTAGCCGCCACTACGATATCGACCGTGAGGCGCTCGCCGCCGTGCTGGCCAAAGGCGGGGCGGCCTACGTCGGCATGATCGGCAGCCGGCGCAAAGTGCGGCGGGTTTACGACCAACTCATCCGCGACGGCGTGTCCACCGAAGCCCTCGCCGGGGTCCATGCGCCGCTGGGGCTCGATATCGGGGCGGACTCGCCAGCCGAGATTGCGGTCAGCGTGGTGGCCGAGATCCTGATGGTCCTGCGAGGCAAAAGCGGCGCGTCTCTGCGACTGGCCCCCTGAATCCCTCTTTGCAATCAGCTTGCCGCGGACGTAAGATCGCGCTATGAAAATTCTGCTCGCCCTCCTGCTCGCGTTTTCCCTTGGTGCCGGCTACGCACAGGCCGCATGTAAAGATTGCGGCTGCAAGAAAAAGTGCGCAGTCACCTGCACTTGCCCGCAGAAAAAAGCCGACGGGTGAACTCCCTTGACCCGCGGGCCAAGCGCTTCCGAGCAGCCGACCGCTCGCTGCAACAAGCCCGCAACTCTCTGCAAGGCGCGCAGCTCGCCCTCCAAGATCTGCCCCGCTCAAGCCTGTCGCCCGTGACCGCCGCCCTCGACGAAATCTCTTCCGCCCTCGCCGTGATCGACGAGGCGTCGGCCCAGCTCGACCGGGCCCGTTTGGAGTCCGAGGAACTGGCCTGACGGCGAGGGATTGCCTTTTTGGCCCCGGCGGAGAGACTAGTCGTCCGTTACCGACCCGCATGTTGTTTCTCACCCCCCGCTATCGCAAGGAAGCCAAGCTGGTCCTGCGGGCGGCCCGCAAGCTGTTGCGCTACCGCAGCGATGTCCTGCCGGAGAAACAGATCATCGCGTTGAACGAGGGGATC
Source organism: Chthoniobacterales bacterium (assembly GCA_041736875.1). Lineage (GTDB taxonomy): Bacteria > Verrucomicrobiota > Verrucomicrobiia > Chthoniobacterales > JACTMZ01 > JACTMZ01. The sequence goes on from JBGSSV010000090.1 coordinate 28,915, forward strand.
ACCCGGTTGGAGGTGGCCTTGCGGCTGCTCTCGCGTGAGGACATCGAGCAATCGACCAAGAAGCTGCACGACCTCTTCGACCAGGCGGCACCCCAACCGGCTTGGGCGGGCTTGCGCGAGAACACCGAAGTCATCCTTGTGGCCCTCGTCATCGCCTTGGGAGTGCGCGCCTATTTTCTCCAGCCTTTCAAAATTCCCACCGGCTCGATGCAGCCGACGCTTTACGGCGTGACCGGAACTCCGACGGTCGAACCTCCGCCGTCCTGGCCACGTCAAGCAGCCGAGTTCATCCTGCGTGGCCGCACCTACATCGATGTCGCCGCGCAGGAGGACGACTCGGTCATCGGACTGCGCGAAGTGTCGAAGTTCCATTTTTTCACCTCGACCGAGATCATCACCCGCGGCCGCACCTACAGCGTGCCAGCGCCCCTCGACGTGGTGCGGCGTGATTTCAAAATTTCTCCCGGCCTCCAGTTGCGGGCCGGCCAGCCCATCGTCCGCGGGCACGCCGACTCCGGCGACCAGCTCTTCGTCGACAAGGTAAGCTACAATTTTGTCCGTCCCTCGGCCGCGGATGTCTTCGTTTTTCGCACCACGGGGATCCGCCGCATTGAGGCCGGGATCGCCCCCGGCATGGGCTCGCAGTATTACATCAAACGGCTGGCCGGGCTGGCCGGGCAGACACTCCGGATCGATCCGCCCGACCTCTACATCGACGGGACCATCCCGACGCAGCCAGCGTTCCGGCGGGTCATGTCGGCCCGCGACGGTTACCAGGGTTATTCCAATGCAAGCGCGGGGGGCGGTGCCTTCCCCATGCTCGGCTCGCCCGAGGACACCTTCACCGTTCCGCCCCACGCTTATTTCGCCCTCGGTGACAACAGCTACAACAGCAGCGACAGCCGCTACTTCGGGCCCGTGCCGGCCGAGAATGTCGTCGGGCGCGGCCTCGTGGTTTACTGGCCGTTTTTCGGACGCTGGGGCCTGATCAATTGACCGCCGCGAAATGGCGGATTGCATCCGCCACCCCCTCGCCCCACGGGTGCGGGCTGACATAGCCGCCGGCGCCCCGGACCACGCGTTTGACTTCGTCGACCGCATTGGAGGGGCAGGCCACCATGGCGGCGGCGGAGCCATCGAGCATGGGGATGTCGTTGTGGTGGTCCCCCACGGCGAGGACATCCGCCCGATCGATGCCGAGCAACCGCGACAACTCGCCGAGGGACGAACCTTTGTGGATCTCGCGGTGGGCGAAACGCAGCCACACGTCGTTGTAGTTGAAAGAAAACTCCGGCACCTCGGCCGAGGCCGCGCGGATCATCTCGACTGCACGGTCCATCGTGGCGGTGTCGGCCGTCATCAGCCCGGCCATGCGGTTTTCCTCGTAGAGAACCTCGATTCCGTCCTCGCGCTCCACCATGTTTTCGATCGCGCTGAGCACAGCACCGGCGCGGCGGAAGAGGTCCACGGTGCGCTCCTCCATCCGGGCATTCCAATCCCCGAAAGCTTCCCAGTTCCCCTCCTCCACGCGGTGGAAAATATCCTTCTCGCTGGCCAGGACGTAATCCGGATCGTGCGGCAGGTGGGCCCGCTCGAGTCCCTCGATGGCGAACCAAAGCTGACGCCCCGTGTTGACCGCCCAGATGGCCCCGCGCTGGCGCAAATCCTTGAGCGCGTCCCCGAGCGAGACCGCCGTGCGCGCATCGGGCTGGTGGCCGATGAGAGTTCCATCAAAATCGGTGCTGAGCAGTCGGATCGCCATAGCCCTCCTTTTACCCCAGCATCGTTCGTCCATCCAGCCGCGGTTGCCAGAACCCGGTTCCGCACCTACGCTGGGGCCATGAAATCCGCCTACGAAATCGCCATGGGCCGCCTCGAAGCCGAGTCTCCGGGAACGCATCTCAATGCCGAGCAAAAGGAGCGCATCGCCGCCATCGAGGCGAAGTGCCGCGCCGACATCGCAGCCAAGGAGCTCCTGCTCCAGGCCGAAATGGCCAAGGCGCAGGCCACCGGCGCGAGCGAGGAACTCAGCCAACTCCAACGCCAGCTCGCCGACGACATCCGCCGCTGCGAGGAGAAGCGCGACCGCGAGAAGGAAGCCGTGCGCGCCCAATCCTGATCTTTCCCGCGATGGATCCCCGCACGACCACCCCGGAAGACGAAGTGTTCATGCGCCGGGCCATCGCTTTGGGCGAGAAGGCCGCGATGGTCGAAGGAACCGGCGGGCCGTTCGGCTGCGTGATCGTCAAGGATGGGGAAATCGTGGCCGAGGGGTCCAACCACGTGGTCAGCGAGAACGACCCCACGTGGCACGGCGAGATGGAGGCCATCCGCGCAGCGGCCCGGACCCTCGACACCTTCAACCTGACCGGCTGCACCCTTTACACCACGGGCGAGCCCTGCCCGATGTGTGCCGGCGCGATTTTCTGGGCACGAATCGACCGCGTCGTTTACGCCTCGACCATCGCCGATGCCCTCGACTACGGGCAGTTTGACGATCAGCCGATCTACACGGACCTGGCCAAACCAATCAGCGAACGGCAGGTGCCCGCCGCCCAGTGCCTGCGTGAGGAAATGCTGGATCTTTGGCGGAGGTATCAGGCCAGGCCGGACAAAACCCACTACTGAACCGGCGCCGCCTCGCCCTGTTCCAACTTGGCGAACTCTCGGGCGATGATGCTGTCCGCCTCGAAATTCATGGCGCGACGCGCCTGCTCCAAGGCACGCTCGGCGTCCTTGGTCTTGCCCGCCGCGCGCAACTCGAGCACGAAGGGCCGGACCACGCCGTAGAAGAAGTTGCCCCCGCCGGTGCGGCCGAGTTTGGTGGCGAGCAACCGGTATTCCCGCATGGCCCGGTCGTAATCACCCGCCCGCAGGAAGGTGGAGAGGCTCTCCGCCGCGGCCGCCACGCTCAAATCGGCGCGTTCACTGCGGTTTTCGCGCACCATGCGCTCCTCAAGTTTCTGAGCTGTCGACGCGTTGCCACCGTCACGCTCGATGGCGGCCAACCGCGTCTGGTAGCGCACCCGCAGGTCCTCGTCGCGGCGGAAGAAATCGATGGCCGAGGCATAAAGGGTGCGAAGCTGGTCCGCACGGTCCGCGGCTTCGAGGGCCGTCTCCTTCGCCTCCCACGCGGCAAGCAACCGCGGGGCCTGATAAAGCGCGCTCTCGGCGGCAGCCAACTGCTCCGCGTTCATGCCACGACGGGCGAACACCTCGGCCATGACCAGATCCCCGAGGGCGGCGTCCTGCGCCGGGGCTTTGATTGCAGCCCCGGAGAGAAACTGCAATTCATGGTCCGAAATGGGCAACCACGTCTGCGGGTCAAGTGCCTGCCCGACCGAGTAGTTCTGGTTTTGGTAACGCCCCGCGTCGAGTTGCCACTTGCCGTTCCCGCCGAGGAAGCCGAACCACGCGTGCCCACCATCAGTTCCCTGCCCGGAGAAGTAGAGCGTGGGAATCCCCTTGGCCTTGCCGGCGAGCGCGGAGAAGTAAGCTTGGTCCGTGCAGATTCCGCCCATGAGTTCAATGTTGCCCAGACGGTAAATCCCGTGCGGCCAGGTGAAGACCCCTTTCTCGATGCGACGCTGGTCGTAATTCACCATGTCGAAGACCCGCTCGAACTGCTCGCGGCGCGGACGCACGTTTTTCGCCGCCCACTCCAGCTCAGAGCGAGCGACGGGCGCATCGACGAGAAACTTCAACTCCGCCGCGCCAAGCCGCCGCAGATCGTGCTCCAGACGCCCGGCCTCGTTGGCCTGCACATAATAGCCAAACCGCCCGGCGAGATCCTCGTCCATCGGGGGAAAGGCCCGGGGTGCGACCTGATGGTGCGGCCAGAAAGCGGGCGGGCGCTGGTCGTAGACGAGGGCGAAGGCCAGCATGAGCGCGCGGTAGGACGGCCAACGCTGCGGGTGCGCGGCGTAGATTTGCTCGAGCCGGCTCAAGGCGACGGGCGGAAAATCGTCCGGCGACAAAAGACTGAAGAACTGCCGCAGGAAATCCTCATCCCCCGCCAGATGAGCGAGAAATTCCTCCTTGGCCCGGGCCGAGACCGGACCGCCCTGCGGCGTGTAATCATCGGGCAGCAGTGCTTGCAATATCTCCGGGGGCACCCGCCGGACATCGAGGTGGTCGGCCGCGGTCGGCAGCGGACGTCCGCTGCGATCGGAAGGCAGGCCCATCCCGGGCGGAACGATGAGCAGGGCGTTGTCCTTTTCCGGATTCTCCAACACCCGCCGGCCGAGGTAGGCGCCCAGTGCTTCCGCTTCCGGCTGGCCGAGGAGCCGCGACCATTGGTAGAGCAATTGCCATTGCCGGAAGGCCCGGTTGCCCGTGCTTCCGACCTGAGCCACATGGGCCGGCCGGTAGAGCTGGACCAGTTGCTCCTCGAGGGCGTCGGCCGAGGCCTCCCAACCCGCCGCGCGAATGGCCTGAACATCCTGCGGCGTGGGGGGCCGCTGCAAGTCGAAGGCCGCCCGGGCTCCGGCCGCGCAGCAGAGCATCCCGACCAAGGCCAGCCGCAGAATCAGATTCACCCGGCCAACATAGCCCGCTTCGGCCGGTTTCCAAGGGATGACAATACCCTTCCGCCCACCGGCCCGGTGCGGCTATTCTTGCCGATTGCCCGCCATGCCTTCGCTTGAACCTGCCAGCATCCGCGTCAAAGGTGCCCGCCAGCACAATCTGAAGAACATTGACGTGGTCATCCCGCGCAACCGGTTCGTTGTCCTGACCGGGCCGAGCGGGTCGGGCAAGTCGTCGCTTTTGTATTTGATGAGCGGGTTGAAGACTCCGACGAGCGGAGATGTTTTGTATCGGGGGCAGGCGATCAACCAGATGGGCGATTCGGCGCGGGCGGGGTATCGGCTGAACGACTTTGGGTTTGTGTTCCAGCATCCGTTTTTGGTGGGATATTTATCGGCTTTGGAGAACGTGATGGTGGCTTTGCCGGACGAAGATTTGCAGGATGCGGCGGTGGGGTTGTTGGAGACTTTGGGATTGGGCGAGTTGATGCACCGGTTGCCGCACGAGTTGAGCGGGGGTCAGAGGCAGGGGGTTTGCGTGGCGCGGGCTTTGTTGGGGTCGCCGAAGGTGGTGTTTGCGGACGAGCCGACGGCATCGCTGGACCATCGGGCGGGATTGGGGGTTATGGAGTTATTGAACGAGCATCGGGGGGGCGGGGCGCTGGTGGTGGTGACTCACGATGTATCGATGTTGGCGGGGGCGGACCGGGTGGTGGAGATTTCGGACGGGTCAGTGGTGGGGTCAGGGGGCTAGATGTTTTGCATCGTCAATGGCTACACTTCCGTCTCAAGAAGAGGACGGGCATGAGCATAAAGTACATTGACCTTTTTTGCGGAATCGGCGGATTCCACGAGGCGGCCAGACAGGTTGGAGCGATGCGCAATCAGCCACTGGAGTGTGTTTTTGCGTCCGACATTGATCCAACTTGCCAAGACGTCTATGAGGCAAATTATGGCTTAAGGCCAATTGGCGACATCCAGCGGGTTGACGTTGCCGACATTCCTGACCATGATCTGCTCTTTGCCGGTTTTCCCTGCCAACCGTTCAGCATCATCGGAAGTCTCCGTGGTTTTGAGGATACTCGGGGAACCCTGTTCTTTGATATTGCGCGTATTTTGGAAGAGAAACGTCCGCGTGCGTTTGTACTTGAGAATGTTAAAATGTTAGTCGGCCATCGCCAGGGACGCACACTGGGACGGATATTGGAAACACTGCATGGGCTTGGATATCACACGACTTACCGTGTGCTTAATGCCTTGGATTTTGGAGTTCCTCAGAAGCGAGAAAGGGTGTTAATCGTTGGATTTCTGGAAGAATGCGACTTTATGTGGCCAGAGGGAGGAGTGCCGATGACTCCGCTATCAAAAATTTTGGAAGAGAAGGTACCTGAGAAATACTACGCTTCAGAACGAATTCGCCAATCTCGCCAGCAATGGCATCAACCTGATGTCGAGCCAACGATCTGG
>JBGSSV010000176.1:0-1731 GCA_041736875.1 Chthoniobacterales bacterium
CTGCATCGGCCGAGGTCGACGCGACCAGTTGCGGCGACCGCCCGACATCTCGCGGCATGCTCCGGCATGCGGCGGATAGCAGCAAGGGCCTCGAAAGTGCTCGCGACAGAGTGAAGGTTGGCCGCGAGTTGACACCGGGCCGAGCGGATATGGACACAACCTGCCTCATCAAAAAGAAGGAACTGGCCGCCCGGCTATCCATAAGTCCCCGCACGGTGGACGACCTGGTGGCCAAGCGCGCCATTCCCTACCTGGCCCTCTCGCCCCGTCTCCACCTGTTTGATCCCGCGGCGGTGCAGGCGGCCCTGTCTACGCGCTTCGAGGTCCGTGCCGAGGGGGTGCGCAAATGAGCCGGGGATTCAGGGGTCGGCATCGAATCCGCCCGACAGTTCGTCAACGCCCGGACCCCAGCCACCGCCAGCCCCGCAAGATTATGACCATATCCACCACTACTTCAGTCCCGTCCCACAACGCATGCCCGGCTCGCGGCAGCGGGGCTGCCGATCGCCCGCTGCTCAGTGGCGCACCGCTCGAGTTCGCGGAGGCAGTGGTGAAAGTCCTGCGCGAGCATGAAAGCCGCATTGCCCGCTTGGAGGCTCTCGCCATCCAAGCCAACTCCCGCGACCACGCCAACACGGGGTTCCTCACGATCCGCGCCTACGCCCGCATCATCGGCTGCCGTTTGGATCTCCACGCCACCAAGGCCCTCGGTAAGCGAGCCGAAAAGCTGTGCCGCGTCTTTGGAATACGGACCGGCAGCGCCTGGGATGAACTCTTCGGCGAGGTCAGAAGCTACCCGGTTGAGGTTTTGGAGGAAGTCTTCGCAGAGGGCAGACACGAGGTCATCAATCCCTGCCCCCATCCCTTGGCATGAAACTGCACATTCCAGAGACGATCCCGCAGGACCGGCTCCAGGCCGCCTTGCTCTACCGCTCGTTGGACCTTCCCGTCTACCCGTGCAACGGACCACGCGAGGGCACGGTCAAAGAACGTGGCAAGAAACCCCGCGTCAGCGGCTGGCAGCAATGGGCGCCGGCCGACCTGACCGATCAGATTGCCGGGGCGAATTTCGGTCCGGCCGCGAGCAAACCCGCCAACATCGGCATGCGGGTCGCGTCCCCGCTCGTCATCGTGGATTTGGATTCGAAGATCGACAGCGGGGCGACCGTCCGCGAGTGGCTGGCCTCCAAACCAGAGCTGGCTGCCGTGCCTTACGAGCGCACCGGCAATGGTGCCCACATGTGGTTCATCTGCGAGGATCTTCCGACTTTTACCAGACCCTGCGGCAAGCCCCTGGAGAAGGCGCTCATGCATCACATCTCGGGCCGGATGCACGCGGAGCTCAATTTCGCTGGCAACATCATCGTCTCGCCCAGTGTTCACCCGGACGGCCTGGTTTACACGTGGGAGAAAACCGGTGAGGTCCCCTCCGTTTCCTGGGCTCAGCTGCAGGAGTGGTTTGGATTTACGGACCCGAATGCCGAGTCTGGCGATGAGGAATCCAAGGGCGGTAAGGGAGGTCGCAAGAAGTCGGAAAAGTGGTGGCTGCGGTTTCGTGGCGACATCGCCTCGTTGGAGATCGTCAGCCTAATGCGCGAGGTCGGCGGCTATGGCCAGTTGATTGAAGCCGACGAGGTGAAGCATTCCATCCGCTGCCCGTGGTGCACCGAGCACAGTGATGGCGGAAAAGAATGGTCGCCCAAATGTTCCGAAACGGTGGTTTTCGAGGGA
>JBGSSV010000017.1:0-40537 GCA_041736875.1 Chthoniobacterales bacterium
CGCGTGATAATGACCAGTTGCTCCGCCGCCTCGCCCTGCCTTGCGGGCGAGGGGACTCCCGGCCCGGCCTCCGCCGCAAAAAGAAGAGCCCGGCGGCTCCACACGTGGAACCGCCGGGCGGTGAGTTGAAGTTGAGCTAGCTGACGTGCTTGGAGACGAGCTTGGTCATCTCGAACATGCTGACCTGCTTCTTGCCGCCAAAGACGGCCTTGAGCTTGTCGTCCGCATTGATCTGCGTGCGCACCTTCTTGTCCTGCAGTCCGTTCTTCTTGATGTAATCCCAGAGCTTCTTGGTCATCTGACCGCGGGGCACGGGCTTCGAGCCGATGATGGCGGCCAGCACGGCGTCAGGCTGGATGGGTTTCATCAACGCCGGGTTGACCTTGCGCTTGGCCTTTTTGACGGGCTTTTTCGCGGCCTTCTTCGCGGCTTTTTTCACGGTTTTCTTGACGGGTTTTTTGGTGGGTTTCTTTTTTGTCGGCATAGCAAGTTAATGATTTGGCAGGTCTCCGCACGTTCGGCAACTGGAATTTCCACGATGGTGAAGAGTTCGCGACGCCGCGGTTGCCGGGGTGGACCGCGGTCCGTCTGCGGCGTCTTACGCCTCGGGGATTTCCACTTCGTCCTGCTGCTCCTCGCTGACCACGCGGGCGGTGGCTTGGAGCTTCTCGCCTTCGGCCAGTCCGATGAGGCGGACGCCTTGGGCGTTACGGCCCGTCATGCGGATTTCGGAAACGCGGGTGCGCACGCTCTGACCGCCGGAGGTGATGAGCATGATCTCGTCGGTCTCACGCACGCTCAGGGCGGAGACGACCTCGCCGGTTTTGTCCGTGACCTTCATCGTGATGATCCCTTTCCCGCCGCGGCCCTGCAGGCGGTATTCGTCGAACTCGGTGCGCTTGCCCACGCCCTGTGCGCCGGCCACGAGCAGCGTCGCGTCGCTGACCACCAATGCGGCCCCGATGACGCGGTCGCCCTTGTCCGGCCGGATGCCCCACACGCCGGTGGCGGTGCGGCCCATGTCGCGAATGTCTTCCTCGCTGAAGCGGATGCTCATGCCGTCCTTGGTGATGAGGACGATTTCGTTCTGCCCGTCGGTCATGAGCACCTCAATGAGTTCGTCGCCCTCCTCGATGTTGATCGCGATGATGCCGCCCTTGCGGATATTGCGGTAAGCCGAGAGGTTGGTTTTCTTGATGACGCCGGTCTGAGTGGCGAAAAGGATGTGCAGGTTTTCGTCCCACGTTTCGTCCTTGCCTGCGCCACTCTTGTTCGCGACGCGCAGGACGGCGGCGATTTCCTCGCCGGGCTTGAACTCCAGCAGGTTGGCGATCGAGCGCCCCTTGGCCGAGCGTCCCATCTCGGGGATTTCGTAGGCTTTCTCGACGTAGCAGCGGCCCTTCTTGGTGAAAAAGACCAGATAATCGTGGGTGCTGGCGGTGAAGAGATGTTCGACGAAGTCGTCCTCCTCGCTCTCCTTCGCCGCCTCACGCGTCTGCATGCCGATCACGCCTTTGCCGCCGCGCTTCTGCGCGCGGTAGGCGCTGACGGCGGTGCGTTTGATGAAGCCGCGGTGGGTCACGGTGATGATGCAGCCCTCGTTGGTGATGAGGTCCTCGATGTTGATCTCACCCTCGTCCGGCACGATGTCGGTCAGGCGCTCGCCGGCATACTTCGCGCGGATTTCGCGCAACTCCGCCTTGATGATCTCCAACACGCGCTCCTCGCGGGCCAGGATGTCGAGCAGGTCCTCGATGGTGGCGAGCAACGCCTTGTATTCGGCCAGGACCTTGTCGGTCTCCATCCCGGTCAACTGGTAGAGGCGCAATTCGAGGATGTCGTCGACCTGCTGCTCGGTCAGGAGGTATTCGCCGTCGGTCAGCCGCGCCTCGCTGCGGATCTTGATCCCGAATTTTTCGATCTGCTTGCGGGTGAATTCGAAGGCGAGGAGCTTGACCTTGGCTTCCTCGCGGTTTTTCGATCCGCGGATGATGCGGATGAACTCGTCGAGGTTGGCCAGGGCGATGAGGAAGGCCTCGAGTTTCTCGGCCCGCACCTCGGCTTCGCCCAGGAGGTGGCGGGTGCGGCGCAGGACGACTTCGCGGCGGTGCTCGATGTAGCAGGCAATGGCCTCCTTGAGCGAAAGCAGCTTCGGCTTGCCGCGGTCGATGGCCAGCATGGTGACGGCGAACGACGACTCCAGCGCGGTGTGCTTGTAGAGATTGTTGATGACGACCTTCGGATTCGCGTCGCGCTTGAGTTCGACGACCACGCGGGTGTTTTCGTCGGACTCGTCGCGGATCGCGCTGATGTCGGTGATGGTCTTTTGGTTGACCAGGTCGGCGATGCGCTCAACCAGGGTCGCGCGGTTGACGTTGTAGGGGATCTCCGTGATGACGATCTGCTCGCGGTTGCCCTTGAGTTCCTCGACCCCGGCCTTGCCGCGGACCTTGACCGAGCCGCGCCCGGTTTCGAAATACTGCCGGATGCCGGCCACGCCGCAGAGTTGGCAGCCGGTGGGAAAATCCGGGCCCTTCACGTGCTTCATCAGCCCGTCCAGCGTGATGTCGGGCTTGTCGATCTGGGCGCAGATGGCGTCGATGATCTCGCCGAGATTGTGCGGCGGCATGTTGGTCGCCATGCCCACCGCGATGCCTGTTCCGCCATTGACCAGCAGGTTGGGGAAGGCCGCGGGGAAAACCACCGGCTCGGTCAGGCGCTCGTCGTAGTTGGGCACGAAGTCGACCGTGGATTTCTCCATGTCCGCCATCAGGGCCGTGCCGAGATGGGTCAGCCGCGCCTCGGTGTATCGCATGGCGGCCGGCGGATCGCCTTCGACCGAACCGAAATTGCCCTGACCATCGATCAGCGTCTCGCGCATGGCCCAGCTCTGCGCCATGTGGACGAGCGTCGGGTAGATGACGGCCTCGCCGTGCGGATGGTAGTTGCCGCTGGTGTCGCCGCAGATCTTCGCGCACTTGATGTGCTGCCGCCCGGGGAAAAGGCGCAAGTCGTGCATCGCGTAGAGGATGCGGCGCTGGGCCGGCTTCAATCCGTCGCGCACGTCGGGCAGGGCGCGCGAGATGATGACGGACATGGAATAGTCGAGGAAGGAGCGGGACATCTCCTCGGCGACATCGATGGGCTCGACTTTTTCGTTCTGCGTATACACGGGAAAAACTGCTTGGGTTGCCGCTGCCGGATTGGTCCGGAGCGAAGGGTCATTGTGGGCGCACGCGCATGTTCATGCCAGCGCAAACATGGGGTAATCTATCGGGTGCGACCAACAGCTCACGCGTGCTGCGCCGCCATCGACGGGCCGTGGGGCGGAGCCAGTTTTCCTGCGGCGGTTGGTGTGTTGCGGGCGAACAAAATGATCTGCGCTGCGGATTTTTTTTCGCGGATCGAGATGCTGTGCGGTGCGTGGTGAACAACCTTTTGTGCGCAAGACCTTTGTCGGCAGGGACTTCGTTGTGTTGTTCACAATATATTCACAAACTGTTCACCATCAATAATTTAGCGAAAAAAATCTCTTGACGCTGCGGCGCACTCGTGCGAAGCTTTCGGTGTTCTTTGACAGCACGAGGGTGGAACGAAACGCGGTCGGCGCGCAAGCGACGGCAGCGTAACGGGAAGCCCCGAGATAATTCCGGGTCAAACCGGAGAAAAGCCGGGTGCAGTTGGTGTGCCTGGCTCCCTGCGAGAAATGCTGGCAACGGCAGGACGAGCGGGGCATAGCTCACGGATTCCCCCGTGCCGGGTCGCACCGGTGCGGCATGCGAACAGGGAATTCCGCGGCGGGTGGCAATGAGAAACTGCTGCCGAGCCGAGTGAGAATCCGCGGGATGTTTCGGCCCGCGGAGGAAACGCAGTGACCTGATCCAGTTAAGGTTGGAGTTGCTACTGCGAACCAGCACGGCGAACGCGCCTTGGCGGGACAACCCCGCCGAAAGATCCCCCGGTCGCACGGGGGAAACGAAAGGATGCGCGGACGGCGTGGAGGAAAACGAGCCTGGCAAAGCTTGGTCAACCTCCTGAACGCGGGCGGTCGTGAAAACGCGGTCGCCCGACTGCAAAAGAAAAGCAACTTGAGGGATAAGAGGTCAGACCCGTCACCCCGGGCCAACGCCCCGCCAAAAGCGGGGGCCGTCCTGGGAGTAAGCCGGAGATGGCGCGAGCGATTTGCAGACGTGCCAGATCCGTGTCCGGCGCGAAGCCACCGGCAGGTGGTTTCCGAACCGGGCAAAGAGGCCTCACCCAACATTTCCGCCTGGTGACAGGCGGGACGGTCCTGCTGCGAGACCGATAGCTCCGCTTGCCGTGGAGAACAGCGTCGGGGAACTGACAGCCAACCCCCATAGGCTGAGCGCCAAATTGTCAGTGACCGGGAAAGAGAGCGTGGCGAGCTCCCACTCCCAACTTTGAACCCCGCGACCTCAAGGTCGCGGGGTTCTTCGTTTTTCCGCGGGTAGGGTGTGCCGCGTTTGGTGGCCAAACGCCAAAGGCTCGCGAGGCCGCTCGCCCTCCAGCGGAGGGCGACTTTCCTTAGCCGCCGTTTGCCTAGGACGTCCGCCGCGTTCGCCGCCGGGCTCCAACGACCACCCGCTAATCGACTCTTTCCGCTGCCTCGGCCGGCCGCCGCTGGGCCTCGATGCTCCCATCGGGTCCGGTCAGCACCAGCTTGTCCTCCGTGGTCAGCTCCCAGGAATGGATAGCCTGGAGCATCACCAAAAACAGGCGCTCCTGCTCCATCTGCTCCTGCGGTCCGTAGCGGCGCGTCGCGCGGACGCGCGAAATCATCATCAGGTCGCCTTTGATTTTGGCGCGGCCGCTGAACCGGTTGCAGGACGCGTTGCCGCTGATGTTTCCCTCGGCATCGAACGCGAAGGTCATGGGCGCGTCGGCCAGCGGGGCGGTGCCGTCCAAGTCGGTGACGATCCAGAAGGATCCCGCGAGGGTGGGGGATGCGGCATGGCTGTCCATCAGGTTGGCCCAATGGAACGCAGCCAGCAGGACGATGGCGAGAGCGGCTTTCATTGCGGGTCAAGCTAGCGCGGGTCCGCCGCGGGTTCAGCCGGAATTTTCAAGCCAGGGCCTGGGCGGTGGTTTTGAAATGCAGTTTGGCCGTCGCGTGCAGGGCGTCGGGGCCGTGCTGCTGGACGAGCGCCCGCGCTGCTTCGAGGACCGCACCGGAGGCGCCCTTGGGAAATTTCGCGCCCCAGCGCCTTTCAGCCGCGGCCAGCCAGTCGATGAACTTTTCCCGGGCGAGGATCGAGGCCGCGGCTACTGCGTAGTCGCTCTCCGCCTTGGTCTGCTGGCGCAGCGTGATGGTTTTTCCCTTGGCCATGAGTGCGCGCTCGAGCACGCGGGGATTGGCGAACTGGTCGCTCAGGGCTGAAGGGCAGTCCGGTCGGCGCTCGCAGAGGTTCTCGATCACGCGGGCGTGACCCCAGGCGAGAAGACGGTTGAGGTTGCCGATCTTTTCGTAAAGCGGATTGTAGCGCTCGGGGGAGACCACGATGGTTTCGCTGATCAGTCCGGGGGTGGCGCGCACGACGTCCGCGAGCTTGCGGATCTGCGCATCGGAGCCGATGGATTTGCTGTCGCGGATGCCCGCTTCGAGGAGTTGGCGGGCGATGTTTTCGTCGGTGTAGACGCCGGCAATGACGAGCGGGCCGAAGAAATCGCCCTTGCCGCTTTCATCGATGCCGAAGTGCGGCGCGAAGCGCTCGGGATGGCGCAACTCCTCGTAACCCAGCCGCGCTTCTCCCAGGACCGCCGGCTCGAGCGTGAACTCGACGAACTCCTGGGTCTCCTTGCCCTGGATCACCGCCTTGGGCCCCTTCTCGTAAACCGCCACGGTCAGTCCGGGTTTCTGGCCGAAACAGATGGTGTAAGGACGCGGCTCGAACTTGAAACCCTGCTCAACCATCAGTCCGCGCAGCGTCTCCGCCTGGTCGGGTGTCAGCGCCACGGTGTGGGAACGAAGCGGGGGCATGGCTCAGCGGTGGCCGAACATGGTCACGAGTGCCCAGCAGCCGACGAGGCCGCCGAGAAAAAGCAACCAGAGGGCCAGGGTGATCAAGGCGTAGCCGACGAAAGAATAGCCGGTCACGGCCAGGGCGCGCTTGAGGAAACTGTTGGAAACCAACCATCCATGGTAGCCGCCGGTCGGCCAATTGTCCGAGAGCAGATACCCTTGGAGTTGGGCCTTGGCGGCGTTGTCGGCGGTCGGGGGCACTGCCGCCCCATCCCTGGGTGCGAGTTCCGGAGGCAGCGGCTCCGGAGGCAGCTCTCGGGCCGCAAACACACCGGTCCGGCGCTCGAAAAATTCCTGCGGTCCCGCTTCGCCCTCCCGTGCGACAACCACGGCGCAATCGTCCCCGCGCGGCGAGAGCAACGCAAAGTCCTTGGCCGCGTCCAGCGCAGTCTTGCTTTCGACCGTGCGCGTCAACGCCGGGCGATCCTCGTAAAAAACAAGCCACCGATCCACGCCGGGTTGTTACACCGGAATGCTCCCCGCGGCACGCGTAATCACGCCCCCGCTTGCCTTCCGGCCCGGCTTGGCCTTCATTGGCCGTGGAAGGTCGGCTCCATGAAAATCGCCCTGATTGCTCTCATCCTCGGCTTCGTTGTGGCGGCCGATTGCGCCGCCCAGAGCGTTTGGATCGGACGCCCGGGCCCCTGCCGGGTGGCCCCGGGTTTGGTCTGGACCACCGGTGGTTTTTCCGGGCGTTTTGTTTCCACCCCGGCGCGGGTGTGGCGCCCGTTTGGCTGGGCTTCCTCCCGCTGGTGGGGATCGCCGGTGTTTTTCGCCGGGGGGCCGTGGGGCACAACCACGAGCCGCCCAACGTGGGCTCCCACGTGGAGCCCGTCGCACGCGGTGGTGCCCGATCCCGTGGTCATCCCGTTCGCGCCTTTGCTGACCGAGACTGGCCGACGAGGCCAACCCTAGCGGATGCCGGCCCACGACTTGGTGCTGGAAAAGCAGGACTTTGCCCGGCGGCTCCGCGCGTGGTTTCGCGTTCATGCCCGCGACCTTCCTTGGCGGAGGACGCATGATCCCTACGCCATTTTGGTCAGCGAAATGATGCTGCAGCAGACAACCGTGGCCGCAGTCGTGCCCTACTTCGAGCGGTGGATGGAGCGGTTTCCTTCGGTGCGCGAGCTGGCCGCTGCGCCGGAAGGCGAGGTCCTGGGCCTCTGGCAGGGCTTGGGCTACTACCGCCGCGCCCGCAATCTGCATGCCGCGGCCCGGCGCGTCGCGGAGGAGAACGGGGGAAAGTTTTCCCGCGACTATGACGGCCTCCGCGCCTTGCCCGGAGTCGGTGACTACACGGCGCAGGCCGTGCGGGCCTTCGCCTACGACGAACCCGTGCCGGTGCTCGATGCAAATGTCATTCGCGTGGTGGCGCGCCTCTTTGAGCTGCATGCGCCGGTCGATACGGCCAAAGGCAGGGCCGCGGTGCGGCGCGAATTGGAGTCGATCCTGCCGGCCAACGGCGGGCGGGAGTTCGTTTCCGCCCTGATGGAGCTCGGTGCGCTTGTTTGCCGCGCGGGACGGCCGGATTGCCTGCTATGTCCGGTGAAGGACTTTTGTGCCGCTCGGCATCCGGAAAAATTGCCCGTCAAAGCACCGAAGAAAGCCATCCAGGCCCGCGCCGAGTGCGCCGCCTGGATCAGCGATGGCGAGTCTCTGCTGCTGCAACAGTCCACCGGCCGGCGCTGGACGGGACTTTGGCGTTTGCCCCCGCTGCCGGAGTCATGGCCTGACCAGCCGGTGACCGAACTGACCTACAGCATCGTGCGCGAACGGGTGGCCCTGCGGGTCTGCGAGGCCCGCCCCCCCGACTTGGCCGCGTCCGACGAACCGCGTGAGGCGTTTCTTTTCGCCGACTTGCCTCAGCTCGCCCTGCCTTCCCCGCATCGGCGGGCCATTGCCAGATTCTTCGAGCAAAGGCATAGTTGAGTTTCTTATGACTGCGTCCGCCATCACCGCCCAACCCGACGCCGGGGGCCACTTTGGCCCCTACGGAGGCGTCTTCGTCCCCGAGACCTTGATGACGGCACTCGAGGAACTCACACACGAATACGAGTCGGCTCGGAAGGATCCGGCGTTCCGGCTCGAGTTGGACCAGTTGCTTCGCGAGTTTGTCGGGCGTCCGACCCCGCTCTACTTGGCCGAGCGCCTGACCGCCCAATTGGGCGGCGCAAAAATTTACCTCAAGCGCGAAGACCTCCTCCACACCGGCGCACACAAGATCAACAACGCGATGGGCCAGATCCTCCTTGCCCGCCGCATGGGCAAGAAGCGCGTCATCGCCGAAACCGGTGCCGGTCAGCACGGCGTGGCCACTGCCACTGCGGCCGCGCGGTTCGGCCTCGAGTGCGTGGTTTACATGGGCGAGGTCGACATGAAGCGCCAGGCGCTCAACGTCACCCGCATGAAATTCCTCGGCGCAAAAGTCGTCCCGGTCACCGCCGGTCAGGCCACGCTCAAGGAAGCCGTCAACGAGGCCATGCGCGACTGGGTGACCAACGTCCGCTCGACCCACTACATCCTCGGCACGGCCTACGGGGCGCATCCGTATCCCATGATGGTCCGCAATTTCCACCGCGTCATCGGCGAAGAGGCACGGCGCCAGATCCTCGAGCGCGAAGAGCGGTTGCCGGACCTCCTCGTCGCCTGCGTCGGTGGCGGCAGCAATGCCATCGGCCTGTTCTATCCGTTCCTCGGCGACAGCTCCGTCCGCATGGTCGGCGTCGAAGCCGGGGGCGAGGGAATCAAACCCGGACGCCACGCCGCGCGTTTCCAAGGCGGGAAACTCGGCGTCCTGCAGGGATGCAAAACTTTTCTCCTCGCCGACGCCGACGGACAAATCGAACTGACCCATTCCGTCTCCGCCGGTCTCGACTACGCCGCCGTCGGTCCTGAGCACAGCTACCTGCGCGATGCGGGGCGCGTGGAATACGACTTCGCCACCGACGATGAAGCGCTCGAGGCGTTCCAGACGTTGGCCAAAATCGAGGGCATCATCCCCGCGCTGGAAAGCGCCCACGCCGTGGCCCACGCTATCAAAATCGCGCCGAAAATGCCGAAAGACCAAATCATCCTCGTGAACCTCTCCGGCCGCGGCGACAAAGATGTCCAGCAGGCGGCCGAGTTTGTCTTCGGCGGGACGGGGTAGGCCGGAGCGCCAAGGCGAGCTGGCTCTGAGCCTGTTTGACATCCATAAAGGTATAGATACTCTCCTTTTTGTGGGCTTCGAGTGTGAGCGAGCAAAAAGCAAATCCAATCACGAGAAGCACGGGATCAGCTTTGAACATGCAAAGCTCCTATGGCTTGATGAAAAGCGCCTGGTTGTTCCTGCTCGCTCCAACACGGAACCACGCGAGGCACTCATTGCACAGCTTGATGGAAAGCTATGGACAGCAATTTACACCATGCGAGGGGATGCAATTCGCCTGATATCAGTAAGGAGATCACGAGATGAAGAAAGAGAAGGCTACACTAACCGCTGAAGAGCTTGATCGCCGTTTCGACGATGGGGAAGATATCAGCGACTTCCTTGACTGGGATAACGCGCGACGCCCTGGACTTGAACAGCGGCGCGTCAACGTTGATCTGCCGGTTTGGATGATCCAAAAGCTGGATCGCCAAGCGGATCTCATCGGCGTGACCCGCCAGTCCATCATCAAAGTGTGGCTGAGCGAGCGGATCAAAGAGGAGAACGCGGAGCAGAAAGCTTGATGCGGCCCGTGAATTCCCACCGCGTCCGACCTCGTCACGGGGCCACGGAACCCGCCGCCCGCTGACCATGGCCACGGACCCTCAACCGACGCGTTGCGGGTGGTGCGGGACGGATCCGCTCTATGTGGCCTACCATGACGAAGAGTGGGGCGTCCCCGTGCACGACGACCGCGTGCTGTTCGAGTTCCTCATTCTGGAAGGCGCCCAGGCCGGTCTCAGTTGGTTGACCATCCTGCGTAAGCGCGAAAACTACCGCGCCGCCTTCGCCGGTTGGGACATGGACAAAATCGCCCGCTTTTCCCCCCGCGACGTCGAGCGGCTCCTCCGCGATCCGGGCATCGTGCGCAACCGGCTCAAAGTCGAATCCGCCATCCGCAACGCCCGCGGCGCTCTCGGCATCATCGAACGCCACGGTTCCCTCGACACGTTCCTCTGGCGCTACGTGGACGGCAAGCCCCGTCAACACCGCCAAGCCTCCATGGCCCAGCTCCCCACCCGCACCGCGGAATCCGACGCCATGAGCAAAGAACTGAAAAAGCTCGGCTTCAACTTCGTCGGCTCGACCATCTGCTACGCCTTCATGCAAGCCGTCGGGATGGTCAACGACCACGTCACCACCTGCTTCCGGCATCGGGAATGCGCTGAGACGCTGTCAAGAGTTGTTGACTGACCCTCTTTGTTGACCCCTGCGACTCTGTTTGCTCGCCCTATCCATTCCCCGACAAATTGCCGCCCCGCGTATCTGCTCCGACAGGAGAGTCAGGCCGGTCAACAACGGGCTGTTGCCCAAGAACCGGCAGATTGAAGGGCGCTTGTAGGAGAGAGGCGGACAGCGGCGTCGGAGAGGAAGCCATAGGGTGCGAGAGCAAGACGTTTGGTGCGTATCAACGAGGACTGCATCGCTCGCTGGACATCAGCCCTTTGTCTCGCCAATTTGCGGAGGAATGTCAGCGATGCCCGACACAGATCCCGAGGTCGCCGAGATAGTCTGCGGCTGGCCAAAAGCTCGCGCGAGGACGGTCGTTCTTTTTTCTGTCGCCCTCACGCTTCTTGGTGCTTCCACGGCCAGCTCCCAAGTCTTCTTCCGGGATCAGTTCGACTCTCCTGCGAGTCTTGCCCAATACACCGTCATTGGGGAACAGTTCATTAGTTTCTTTCCCCCGCCTCTGCACACCGTTGAAGCGACCAACGGGCAGCTAAAGATTCAAACCGCCGCGGTCTTTCCCAACGGCTCCGGCAATCCCCCGGTGCTTCTCGGAAGCGCCTTACTGATGGGGCAGAACACCACCTTTGGGTCCGGATTCTCCAGCACGCTGTCGAGCAACTCCGGATTGGTTTCGTGGGCCTTCAATGTTGCCAATCAGGATGGCAGCTTCAACAACGGGTTCGACTTCGTCTTGGCCAGCACCCACCTGAATCCGAGAACGGCAGGTGCCAAGGGCTACTCCCTCGCCGGCGGTGGCTTGGTCGGAAACCGCATGATGGTCAGGCGCTTTGACTCTGGTCTCAACATCGGCAGCGCGATCATTATTGACTTAACGAATGGCTTGGCTCCCCTTCCACAGGCGGGGTCCTTCCGCATCACATTCAATCCCACGAACTCCGAGTGGAAGTTGCTCGGAACCTATGGCACAAGCTTTCAAGAGCCGACTGGGGTCACGGAATTACTGGGCACGGGCTTTGACGCCCTCTACGCCAGCCAGGACCTGCCCTTCTGGGGATTCGGGGGACACACCACAGGGACCGATGTGTTTGACAATGTCACCGTCTCCATCATCCCGGAACCTGGGAGCGCGGAGTTTCTGCTGGCCGGCACCTTGATGATGTTCGCTGTAGCATTCCGCTGGCAGAGCCTTGGGCAACGGAGGCCAAAGCGCCCTTCGGAAAGGTAGACGCTCGCGTCCACCCTCAGAGCCTCCAAGAGGAGTCGGGCTGAGGCCATGGCAGCGCGATTCTTCAACCCTTGCCGAAGGACTGGCGCGCCGTGGCGCGGACCAATCCCCTTTGACGCGGGGTTTGTCGCCGTTCGGCGTGATAGATACTATGCCGCTGTAGTCGGGCTATCTTGTCATCCTTCCTCATCCGTGGTCAAAACCTCCTCCATTCCATCCCTTGCGCACGATCCGATGTTGTTCGGGGCGGACCCGACGATGGGGATCGTGGCGGTTGAGTTCGCTGCGCCTGACCGGGTGCAGGTTTATCGGCGCGAGGGCGATCGGACTTTGGTCGAGGAGGCGGTGCATCGGCCCTTCGCTTGGGCCACGGAGCCAGTGCCGGGGGAACTGATGGAGTTGGGAGGCGAGGGCGCCTTTCGTTTCGTTGTTTGCTTCGACAACCTCACCGCTTGGTCCAAGGCCCGCACCACCTATCGCCGCGAACTTCTTGCCCTCAGCGACCTGAACCACCAATACCTGCTGCAAAGCGGGCGGACTCTGTTCAAGGGAATGAATTTTCCTGACCTGCGACGCATGCAGGTGGATGTCGAGACGCACACGGGGGCCGATGGGGCGATGTCCGATCCGGGCCGCGATCCGCTGCTGGCCATCGCGCTGAGCGACAGTTCGGGCTGGGAGGAAATTCTGACCGTGGACGATCCGCAGGACGAGGCGCAGGAGCGCGCGGTGTTGGAGAGGTTTGTCGCCTTGGTGGCGGAGCGCGACCCGGATGTCCTCGAGGGGCACAACATCTTCAAGTTCGATCTGCCGTATCTCGAAGCGCGGGCGCGGCAAGTCGGCATCAAGCTGGCCCTTGGTCGCGACGGCAGCACGCTGCGTTCCCATCCGTCGCGTCTGCAAATCGCCGAGCGGCTCATCCAATACCGCAAGTTCGAAGTCCATGCGCGCCATGTGCTGGACACGCTTTTCCTCCTCCAGTTCCACGATGTCAGCGCGCGCGAGTTGCAGAGCTTCGGCCTCAAGACGGCCGCGCGGCACTTCGGCGTCGCGGAGGACGACCGGGTAGAACTCGGGGCGCGCGCGATCACGGAGGCGCACCGGGATGACCGGGCCACGTTCGAGCGCTACGCGCTGCAGGACGTGCGGGAAACCCGCGCCCTTTCGGCGGCGCTCAGCCCGGCCTGGTTCACCCAGACGACGATTTTCCCCTACAACTACCAGGATGTGGTCATCCGCGGTAACGCCACGAAGATCAACAGCCTGTTCCTCCGCGAATACCTCCGCCAGGGGCAATCCTTGCCCGCCTTGCCGCAGGTGCAGCGCTTCGAGGGCGGCTATACCGACATCTTTTTCACCGGTGTGGCTCGCGACGTCTGGCATTGCGACATCGCGTCGCTCTACCCGTCCGTCATGCTCTCCTTCCGGCTCCTGCCCGCGGCGGATTCCCTCGGCGTCTTCGGCGACATGCTCGCACGTTTGCGCACCTTCCGTCTGGAGGCGAAGGCGCGGATGCGGTCCGCGACCGGCGCGGAGAAATCCCAACTCGATGCCCTGCAGGGCACATTCAAAATTCTCATCAACAGCTTCTACGGCTACCTCGGGTTCGCACAGGGAAACTTCGCCGACTTCGCGGCCGCCGCCGCTGTCACGGCCAAGGGGCGCGAGTTGCTGCGCGGCATGGTCGACTGGTTGCGCGGGCGCGGGGCGGAGGTCATCGAGATCGACACGGACGGCATTTACTTCACGCCGCCGGCGGGGGCGACGTGGGACGGGCTTTACGCCGACCTCGCCGCGACTTTGCCGCCCGGGATCGAGGTCGAGTTTGATGCGCGCTACGCGGCGATGTTCAGCTACAAGGCGAAGAATTACGCGCTCCTCGGGGCGGATGGAAAGTTGTCCATCACGGGCGCGGCGCTCAAGTCGCGCGGCCTGGAAAAGTTCCAGCGCGTTTTCATCGAGCGCGCGGTGCGGGCCTTGCTCGAGGGACGTCCGGAGGAAATTCCGGCCATGCACGCCGAGTTCGGCCGGTCCCTGCGCGAGCGGGCTTGGGAGCCCGGCATGTTCGCCAAGACCGAGGCATTGCAGGATTCCCCCGAGGCTTACGAAAAGAAAATTGCCTCCTCCTCCCGCAATCGCGCCGCCGCATTCGAACTGGCCCTGCGCAGCGGACGTAAAATGCAGGCCGGCGACCGCGTGACCTACTACATCACCGGAACGAAGAAATCCGTCAAAGCCTTCGAAGCCGCCAAGCTTGTGGAGGAGTGGGATGCGTCCAACCGCGACGAAAACGTGCCCTACTACCTGACCAAGCTCGAAGAGCTCGCGGCGAAGTTCGAGGAGTTCATCCCGGCCGAGTTCTCGGGGGATCGGCTGCTCTGAGCGGGCCGTCCATGCTATTAGCGTGACGGGCTCGCCCGGGCTTGGGGATTGATGGCCGGGGCGGGCCTGCTCCTGCGTCTTTGCCTCATCCCGATCGGCGAGGTCGAACGGCTTCTCTTTAGTTGTTGACGCCGCGGAGCGGACGCGTAAAACCGACGCCGTGAACACCAAACAGAAAACCATGGACCGTGCGAAACTCTTCGGTTTTTCGCAGGTTGAAAAAGTGAAATCTCCGGAAGCAGGGGAACGGGCCGTTGACCGGTCGGCGAAAGTTGGTGATCCGGAAAATGGCGATAAAGCCCTGTGGTCCAAGATTGGCGATGTCGAAAACGGCGACAAAGCCCTCTGGTCAAAGATTGGCCTCAAGGAGGAGTAAGCGTCGGTTCCCCACCCACACTGTGAGGCTCTTTCGTTTGGCGGATTCGCCGCGAAAGATGGCGGAAACCGTCATCCGGCGGTTGGCTGAATCTTTCGACTACATCGCCACGGAGGCTGGTTCGGAAGATGCCCGCCATAAACTGCAGCTCGTGGCCGAGTGTTTGCGCGGGCTGTGCGTTGTGCCGCCGCAGCTCGGGTGTTTGTATCTGCAGATCGTCGAGGCCGTAGAGTGCGGGGACGAAGCAACGACCGGGCGTCTTGCGGTGCAACTCTTCGAGCTCCTGTCGCGGCCGTGGAAACTGGAGGTTGCCCGCTACGGAAGGGATGAACTCGGGGGCTTTTATCAGGGTTTCAACGATGTTCTCTTTGATGAGTCTTACGGACCGCAGCCGATTGCCGAGCCGCCGGAGCCCGAGTGGATCCAGGCAAAAGGTCACTTCGAGCGGGGACTTGAGTTGGTCCGAGTCGCTGCTCCGAACTTCCACTCGGAGATCGAGGCCTTCTGGTCGCGAATCTACGTGGGCGTTGCCAATCCTGATTCCGGCAGGGCGAAGTTCGGGGGAGTGACCTCCCTCGTGCTTTGGGGTGGCACATTTGCGAATGCCGCGCACTACGATTCGGAAATCAAAGCGGCGGAGTTTCTTGTCCATGAGGTAACTCATACCTTGCTCTTTGCCGCGGCGTGCGACGAACCGCTGGTCTTAAATCCGCCGGATGATCTTTTTCCCTCCCCGCTGCGCAAGGACCTGCGGCCGATGGACGGAATTTTTCACGCGACCCTGGTCTGCGCACGGGTTGCCGAGTTTTATTCCGTGCTCCGCGGGTCTGATGCCGTGCCGCAGGTGGCCGATGAGACTTTGGTCCGTTTCCAGCAGGCCAATGCCGAGAAGTTTCGACGTGGTTGGGCCACAATCTGGGAGTTCGGGCAGATCTCCCCGCTGGGTCAGGATCTTCTGGAGCAGGCCAAGGCGTTCGTGCAGATGCTCCCAAATGAGGGATGAGGCGGCCATCCTGCGCGGCGCGGAGTGCCCGGTGCCGGAGCGGGGATCCTTCGCCGCGACCATCGCGGAAATTGTCCGGGAGTATCCGCTGCGGACAGTGGTGGAAATTGACCTGAGGAATCAAGCGCGCACGCTTCCCGCTACGACCATTTGGCTGAAATCCGCCGCGATGATCGAGCGGCTGCAAGCGTTGCATGCAGCGCACCGCCCGGTGCTGGTCCTTTGCCTCGATTCATTTCTGGATCTCATCGCTGCGGGATGGGCGGCGGCGGCGATGGATCGTGACTGCTACTTCTGGCACGTGATCGACGGACAGGAATCATCGAGAAACCTCACCGAGCAGTGGCGCGAGCTCCGGGCCACGCTGGGCGAATGCCAACTGATCACCAGATCAAGGGTGCTGCGGGAGTTTCGCGTCGATTGGGAGGACGAGCCATGGCCGCCCGTCTGCCTTGACCGGCTTCCGGAGGCGCCAGTTGACCACCATGACCTGTTTGCCCGGGACCATGACCGCGGCAAGGTGTTCGTCAGGACCTCCGGCACGACCGGGACGGGAAAACTGGCAGTCCTTCCCTATGCGGTGGTGCGGGCGAGAAGCCTTTCGGCCAAGCTTGTGCAGCGGGATCTCATCAGTCTCAGTGCCATCCCGATGGACAACATCACGGGGATCAGCAACCAGATCCTCAACGCGAACCTTCGGGTGCTGATAAACCCGGCCGCCGTGGCGATTGATCCTCTGACTTTTTTGCACGCGATCGAGCGCTACGGCGTGGAGCAGTGCGTTGTTTCGACTTCGTTCGCCTCCCGGCTGATCCTTGCGTTGCAGCACTTGGAGGCACCGCTGGATCTGCGTTCACTGCGCAGCCTGAGCGTGGGGCTGGAGCCGATTGCCACGAGAGTGATTGTTCAACTCATGGAGGAATTGCAAAAGCACGGTGCCGAGGAGGTGCGCGCGTCGTTCGGTTATGGCCTGACGGAGGTCGGTCGGGCGGCATTTTCGCTCGGCCTTTCATTGGAGGAACTCCGGTCCCACTTGGCGCAAGGCCGAGGCGTGTTTCCTCTGACAACCTGTGCGCCGGGCCGGGCAATCCGGGTCGTGGATGCGGAGGGCCGGGCCTTGGCAGAAGGACAGGAGGGGGAAGTTCAGATCTACGCACTGCAGCGGACGATTGACGGCTACCTTGAGGCGGATGGCACCTTGGTCCCCGTCAAGCAGGTGAATGGCTGGGTCTGCTCGGAGGATATCGGCAAAATCACCAATCGGAGCCTGGTCATCACCGGACGCACCAAGGGAATTGTCTTCTCCCATGGCAGATGCATTGCGCTCGATCCGGCCGAGCAGGCGCTCCGTGATTCCGGAATGGTTCGGGAGGGCCTCGTTGCCGCCGTCCCCTTGGAAGGCGACGAGGAGTCGCGCGACTATGTCGTCATGTTTTGTCCGGTCCACGGATTTGATGAGGACGGCATGGTCGCGCGCGCGCGGCAGCTTGTGACGTCAGCCATCGGGATTCGTCCGGCGAATGTCGTGGTGCTGTCGAAGGATTGTTTCGTCTTTACCGCGACCGGTAAGATGAAAAAGCGACACATGGCGCAGCTTTACGGCCGTGGCGCGAGCGTCCCACCAGCAGTCCCGCCACTGGCGCTCGATGGTGCGTCCGTCGAGGAAGAGGATCCGTTGTTCGCCGAGCTCGGCGACATTTGGCGATCCATCCTTGGACGGGATCGGGAGGATTCGCTGGGCGGAAACTTTTTCGAACTCGGTGGCAGCTCGATCACCGCGGTGGAGTTCCTCTATCGGGCGGAGCAGGTTCTGCAGGTGCGGTTGCCGGCGGAGCGGTTTTTTGCCGACCCAACGCTGTCGCAAGTGTGGAGGATCTATCGCCAGGAGGGGCAGGCTGACCTCGATGATCTCGTCGAGACCGGTTACTGCCTGGAACGGCTTGGTGCCTATGTTCGGACCTGGAAGGGAGCGAGAACATCCGATGAGGCCTTGCTCCGTGGATTTCATCCCCAGGGGACGAGGACGCCGATCTTCTGGGTGTTCCAGATGGAGTCGGAGCTGCAAAGTTTGGCTGCAGCCGTGGGGGAAGACCAACCACTCTATGGCATGCGCTCACTCTACAAAATTCTGCGGGTGCGCAACTTGAGCGATCCGGTTTTGCGGGAGGTCTCGAATCAATACCTCATCGAGTTACTCGCCCTCACGCAAGGCCGGCCCTTTGTCCTCGGGGGTAATTGCCAAGCGGCGATCGTAGCCTTTCGGATGGCTCTGGCCCTTGAGCGGCTCGGGCAGGCGGCTGCAACTTTGGTTCTCATGGAGTGGACGTCCTCCTGGGGCCGTTATGCGAAGCCGGTGGTCCTGCTCTACGGAAACCGGAGTCAAACCGCGAATGTGTATGCATCGCCGGGCGGACGCGGTTTGCCGTGGCGACACGACTTTCAGAATGCCGTCGTTCGTCCCATCGAGGGTGGGCACGGCGAGTTTTTCCGCCCGGAGAATGTTTCCAGCCTGAGCGCGCGGCTGCTTGAGCTGACGCAAGGCAAGTGACGGCCCAAGCGTCTCCCGCCTTGCTTGATGTTTGACAGCCGCGAGGCGGGGGTGGAGATAAGGAATAGGGGCGCTCTGGGTGCCTTTGTTTTCGTCATGAACTTGCCCTCACCACGCCTTCCGCGGCTGATGGTTCTGGCCATTCCCGTCCTGGTCACGGCCTACGTTTTGGCGGTGGGGCCTGATGAGTTTTATTACGAGTCGCTCGGCACTCTGATTCTTTCACCGATCATCTACCTCAGGTTTGTCCCGGCGTCCGTCGCCCTCCCGGCGGGGCGTTTCCTGCTCGAGCACCCCTGGAGTGCGCTGGTGCTGTGCGCCATCCCCGTAGTCATGCTCGTGGTGGCGGTCCTTCTCGGAATTTTCGCCTACCGAAAAAACTCCCTACTGCTCTCCTCCCTCGCCCTGTTGCTGACCCTCGTGGTTTTTACCACCTACCACTACCTGCAGCCGCTCGGGTTCACGGTGTTCGGGACCGACTGGCCGGGTTACTGAATCTCGACGGCCTCGCAACGGTCCCGCCAGCCAGGGAAGTTCCAGCCGTTGGGGAAGTCGCGACACTGCTCCGGCTTAACTTTTTGGATGAGGCAGGTAATCGGGCCTTCGAGAAAAATGCAGGAGCCGTCCGGGTTGGACTTGAGCATGAGCCCAGTGCGGCTGGGGCGAAGCTGGGTGTTTTTCTCGATAAACTCGGCCGGGCTCAGGCTGAGAAAGCCCGCGATTCGTTCGATCTCCGCCTCATCGACCCGCACGAAACCGGGCCAACGGCAGCAATTGCCGCAGCGCTGGCACAGGTAGCGAGGGCTGCTCACGCGAAGACGATCCGGCAGACCAGGACAGAAGCCGCAGCGCCGGCCAGGTCGGCCAACAGGCCGGCGGGCACGGCGTGGCGGGTGCGGCGGATGGCGACAGAGCCGAAATAAACCGCCAGCACATAGAAGGTCGTCTCGGTGCTGCCCATGATTGTGCCGGCCATGCGGGCGATGAGGCTGTCCGGGCCGTGGGTGGCGACCAACTCGGAAAAAATGCCCATGGTTCCGCTGCCGCTCAGCGGACGCATGAAGATGAGGGGAAGCAACTCGGAGGGAAGGCCGATGCGCTGGAAGACCGGGTCGAGCGCGCGGCTGAGCAGATCGATGCCGCCGGCGCCTCGGAACATGCCGACAGCCACGAGGATGGCGACGAGGAACGGAATGATGCGCAAAGCCACCTGGATGCCCTCTTTCGCGCCTTCGACGAATTCTTCATAGACCGGCACGCGGCGCAACGCGGCGTAGAGCGGGAAAAAGGAGAGCAGGAACGGAATGGCCAGGACCGAGAGGGCGGACACAAACGAGGCAAACCAACCGCGGTCGCCATCGTAACCGGCCCCGGCCGTGCGCCAGAGCAGGAAGGCGAAGAACGCCGCGAAGATGGCCAGGAGGAGCCGGGCGCGCCAGGCGAGCGGATCGGGCGCGGGTGCGACGGGTGATTCCTCCGCGGCGTCTTGGGCGGAGGCTTGGGTTTTCTCGTCGTCCGCCGTGACCGGGGGCAGACGGTAGAAGGGAAGTTTCTCCAGCGTTTTGACTGAGATGAGGCCGACCGCGGTCGAACAGAACGTGGCCACGAGCGCTGTGCCGATGATCGCGGTGGGTTGAACGGATCCGGCCGCGGCCAGGATGGCGACGGCACTGGCGGGAATGAGCTGGACCGAGCTGGTGTTCAGCGCGAGGAAGGTGCACATCGCGTTGGTCGCGGTGCCGGGGCGCGGGTTGAGTTTTTCCAGATCCTGCATGGCGCGGAGCCCGAGTGGTGTGGCCGCGTTGGCCAGCCCGAGCATGTTGGCCGCCATGTTCATGATCATCGAGCCCATGGCCGGATGGTCGGCCGGCACGTCGGGAAAAATCCGGGTCATGAGCGGGCGTAGGAGGCGTGCGATCGCGTGCATGAGTCCGGATTTCTCCGCCAACCGCATAATTCCGAGCCACAGGGCCATCACGCCGGCCAATGGGAGGGCAATGGTCATCACCGCGGTCTTGCACGCCTCGAACGCGGCCGCGGTGACTTGGTCGAGTTGTCCGGTCGCTCCGCCGAGCAGGACCGCTCCGAGCACGAGAGTCAGCCAGATGTAATTCAGCACGGCGATGGTTTAGGCCGAAGCTCCGCAGCGGGCAAGCGGGCAGGACGATCCAGTTTTCCGCATGGCGAGGAGCATGGCGTGAAACCCCTCCTGACGGTGCGATAGAATCCCGGCCTTGTCTCAGGAGCTTAAGCCTGAAACCGTGCCGCCATGAGCTTGACGACCCAAACCAAGAGCGGACTTTGCCGGGCGGCGCTTTGTCTGGCTCTGCTGCCGGTGCTGGCTGGCTGTGCGTTTCGCGGGGATGACCCCGCGTGCAGCCAAGGCGGAATCGTCAACCGTGAACTGATCAAAACAGCCAAGAGCTGGGACGGAAAACTCCTCCCGCCTTACCCACGCGGCCAACCCGAAGTCAGTATCCGCCGAATCACCATTCCGCCCGGCGCCCGCTTGCCGATGCACAAACATCCGGTGATCAACGCCGGCGTGCTCCTGCGCGGACGACTCGACGTGGTCAAAGAAGGAGGGCCGACGCTGCACCTAAAGGAGGGCGATGCGATTGCGGAACTGGTGGATGCCTGGCACTACGGATTCAACCCCGGGAAAACGCCGGCCGAGATCATCGTGGTTTATGCCGGGACTCCCGGCGTGCCGACGACCGTGCTTAAGCCGTGAGCGGAACGGAGCGTGTTCTGCCCGGCTGGGGCACTTGGGCTGTGGCGTTTGTCCTTGTCGTTTTCGTCGGGTGCTGCGCCGCCCCGACTGCCGGACCGGAGACGTGGCCCGGGACTTGGTCGGCTCCCAGTCTTTCCCGGCCGGATACCCCCATCATCATCACGCTGAGCCCGAACGGACGGGCCACCGAGCAGATCGGCACTTACCGCGGCACGGGGGCCTGGCGGCTCGATGCCGGTGCCGTGCGGATCGACTGGGCCAGCGGCTGGCGCGGTGTGCTGCGAAGGGGAGTAGGGGGTGGTTTTGAATTGCGGACGTGGAAATCCGGCTCGCCCTTCGGCGGTCCACCCGATGATGTCCAACCGGCGCAACGTCGCTCCTGAATCGCTGGTCAGCTAGCGCAGGCTCGGTCGATAGACTGCAACTCCTCGGTCGTGAAGGAAGTGTTTTCCAGCGCGCCGAGGTTGTCCTTGATCTGGCTGACGCGACTTGCGCCGATGAGGACGCTGGTGACAAACGGTTTGGCCAAAAGCCAGGCGATGGACATTTGCGCGAGGGATTGCCCGCGGCTCGCGGCGACGTCCGCCAAGCCGCGGACACGGCGCATTTTTTCCTCGGTGACGCCCTCCGGCCGGAGGAAGCCGTGGGGCTTGCCGGCCCGGGAGTCGGAGGAAACGCCGTCGAGATAGCGCCCAGCCAGCAGTCCTTGGGCCAGGGGGCTGAACGGAATGCAACCGATGCCTTCATCCGTCAGCACGCGATCGAGGCCGTCCTCGACCCAGCGGTTGAAGAGATTGAAGACGGGTTGATGGATCAGCAGGGGAACCCCTGCCGAGCGCAAAAGATCTGCCGCCGCCTTGGTTGATGCCGCATCGTAGCTCGAAATGCCGGCGTAGAGGGCGCGGCCGGACTGAACCGCCGTGACCAGCGCGCCCACGGTTTCCTCCATCGGTGTCTCCGGGTCGGGTCGGTGGCTGTAGAAAATGTCCACATAGTCGAGGCCCATGCGGAGCAGGCTTTGGTCGAGGCTGGCGAGGAGGTATTTGCGCGAACCCCATTCGCCATACGGTCCCGGCCACATGAGGTAGCCGGCCTTGGTCGAGATGATCAACTCGTCGCGGTAAGCCGCGAGGTCTTCCCGCAGGATGCGCCCGAGCGTTTCCTCCGCGCTGCCCGGCGGCGGACCATAGTTGTTGGCCAGATCGAAATGGGTGATGCCGAGATCAAACGAGCGCAACACCATGTCGCGGGCGTTGGCGTGGTCGTCCACCCCGCCGAAATTGTGCCAGAGGCCGAGGGAGAGTGCCGGAAGTTTCAGCCCGCTGCGCCCGCAGCGGCGGTAGTCCATCGAGTCGTAGCGCTTGGGGGCAGGGAGGTGGGTCATGGGTGCATGTTTGCAACTTGAGGTCGGCGGTCAAGTGGTTGCGCCGCTCCACAGCAAAAAGGCCGCCCCTCGCGGGACGGCCTTTTGTGGTTTGGTCTGTGAACTGCGGACGAAAAACTTCCAACGCACCGGTCCGCAGGGCGGACCTGTTTTAGTATCGGTAGTGCTCGGGTTTGTAGGGGCCTTCGACCGGGAGACCGAGGTATTCGGATTGCTCCTTGGTCAGCGTGGTCAGCTTGACCCCGATCTTCTCAAGGTGCAGGCGGGCGACTTCTTCGTCGAGCTTCTTGGGCAGCACGTAGACACCCGGCTTGTAGAGGTCCTTGTTCTTCCAGAGGTCCAGGGCGGCCAGCGTCTGGTTGGAGAAGCTGTTGCTCATGACGAAGCTCGGGTGGCCGGTGGCGCAGCCGAGGTTGACGAGACGGCCTTCGGCCAGCAGGAACAACTCACGGCCGTTCGGGAACACGTATTTGTCGAGCTGCGGCTTGATGTTGACCTTCTTCACGCCGGGCAGGTTGTTGAGCTTGTCCACTTGGATCTCGTTGTCGAAGTGGCCGATGTTGGCGATGACCGCCTGGTCTTTCATTTTGGACATGTGGTCGGCGGTGATGACGTCCTTGTTGCCGGTCGTCGTGATGTAGATGTCGGCGCGGCCGAGGGTGTCCTCGATCGTGGTGACTTCATAGCCTTCCATCGCGGCCTGCAGGGCGTTGATCGGGTCGATCTCGGTGACAATGACGCGGGCGCCCTGGCCGCGGAGCGACTGGGCCGAGCCTTTGCCGACGTCGCCGTAGCCGCAGACCACGGCGACTTTGCCGGAGATCATGACGTCGAGCGCGCGGTTGAGTCCGTCGACCAGCGAGTGGCGGCAGCCGTAGAGGTTGTCGAATTTCGACTTGGTGACCGAGTCGTTGACGTTGAAGGCGGGGACGAGCAGCTTGCCGATTTCCTGCAGCTTGTAGAGGCGGTGCACGCCGGTGGTGGTTTCCTCCGAAACGCCGCGCCAATCCTTGACCAGCTCGTGGAAAATGTAGGGGCTCTCGGCGTGGATCTTCTTGAGTAGGTCCTTGATGACTTTCTCCTCGTGGCTGCCGCTCGGGGTGTTGACCCAATCGTCGCCGTCCTCGAGCTCGTAGCCCTTGTGGAGGAAGAGGGTCACGTCGCCGCCGTCATCAATGACGAGCTCCGGCCCTTTGCCTTCGGCGTTGATGATGGCCTTCCACGTGCAATCCCAATATTCCTCGAGGGTCTCGCCCTTCCAGGCGAAGACGGGAACACCCGCGGCGGCGATGGCCGCGGCGGCCTGGTCCTGCGTCGAGAAGATATTGCAACTGGCCCAGCGCACGTCGGCACCGAGTTCCACCATCGTCTCGATGAGGACGGCGGTCTGGATGGTCATGTGGAGGGAGCCCGTGATTCGGACGTCCTTGAGCGGCTTGTCCTTCGCGTATTTTTTGCGGATGGACATGAGACCGGGCATTTCCTGCTCGGCGATTTCGATTTCCTTGCGGCCCCATTCGGCCAGCGTGAGGTCGGCGACTTTGAAGTCGTTGGCGACTTTGGTTGGTTTGATTGTTGTGGTGCTCATGTGTTTGATGATCGGTGCTTAACGTTCGTGGTTGCGGTTTTGGATGGATTTATTTCAGTCCCGCGCGCTTGCGCAGTTCCTTCGCCTTGCCGGTGTCTTCCCACGGCGCGTAGACGAGGCCGGACTTGTGGCCGAAGTGGCCGTAGTTGGTTGTCTTGCCGTAGATCGGGCGGAGCAGGTTGAGTTGGCTGACGATGTCCGCCGCCTTGAAGCTGAAGGTGTCGAGCACGGCGCGCTCGAGTTTCTTCTCGCTGATCTTGCTCGTGCCGAAGGTATCGATCGTGACGGAGACAGGCTTCGGGTAGCCGATGGCGTAAGCGAATTGAATCTCGGCGCGTTCCGCCAGGCCGGCGGCCACGATGTTCTTGGCCACCCAGCGGCCCATGTAGGCGGCGCTGCGGTCCACTTTGCTCGGATCTTTGCCGCTGAAGGCGCCGCCGCCGTGGCGGCCCATGCCGCCGTAGCTGTCGACGATGATTTTGCGTCCGGTCAGCCCGGCGTCGCCTTGGGGTCCGCCAATGACGAAGTTGCCCGTCGGGTTGACGAGGAATTCGGTGTTTTTGGTCAGCATCTTGGCCGGCAGGACTTTCTTGATCAGTTGCTCGATGATGAACTTTTCCAGGGCGGCGTGCGCGACGCCGGCGGCATGCTGGGTCGAGACGACCACCGCGGTGATCTCGCGCGGCTTGCCGTCGACATAGCGCACGGAGACCTGCGATTTCGCGTCGGGCCGGAGCCAGTCCACGCGCCCGCTTTTGCGGATCTTGGTCAACTCACGGCCGAGGCGGTGGGCGAACATGATCGGCGCCGGCATGAGTTCCGGCGTGTCGGTGCAGGCGAAGCCGAACATCAGGCCCTGGTCGCCCGCGCCTTGCTCGGAGGTCTTTTTGCCCTTGGCTTTTTTGGCATCAACGCCTTGCGAGATGTCCTGGCTTTGCTGGGTGATGGCTTTGGTGATGAAAACTTTGTCGGCATGGAAGACGTCGTCGTCGTTGGTGTAGCCGATGCCGCGGATGGCGCTGCGGACGATCTGCTCGAAGTTGAGCTTGGCATCGGTGGTGATTTCACCCGCCAGCACGACGATGTTGCTCTTGACCAGGGTCTCGCAAGCCACGCGGCTGCGCTTGTCTTGGGTCAGGCACGCGTCGAGGACGGCGTCGGAGATGGTGTCACACACTTTGTCGGGATGGCCTTCGCCCACCGATTCAGAGCTAAAAATATAGTCAGATGTCATTGGATTAGAGGGTTTAAACACGTGATGTAACTCCCGGAATGAGAGTTTTTTCACGTGACGCATCAAGATATCATGATATTTTGATGCGTTGCAACGAGAAAAATGCCCGGCACCCTAAAAATTCTCAAGCTGCTTTCCGATCCGACACGGCTGCGCATCCTGCGTCTGTTGGGAGAGGAAGGCCTGACCGTCGCCGAGTTGCAGCACATCCTCGGCATGGGCCAGTCGCGGACCAGCGCGCACTTGGCACAGCTCAAAGCCGAGGGTTTGGTCGCGGATCGACGCGCGGGCAAGAACATCTACTACACCCGGGCCGGATCGTCCGATGCCGCCATGGCAGAGCTCATCCGGCGCGGCGGCGAGGAGTTGCCCGAAGCGCCGCAGGATTCGGCCGCGCTCAAACTGGTCTTGCGCATGCGGCAGGACAAGGCGGGCGAGTATTTCAATCAACTGGCCGGGAAATTCGGTCGCACTTACGTGCCCGGCCGCTCCTGGAGGGCGCTGGCCCATGGCCTCCTGCGGTTGCTGCCCCCGATGGTCATCGCCGACCTCGGCGCAGGCGAGGGGACGCTCTCACAACTGCTCGCCCGCACAGCCAAGAAAGTCATCGCGATCGACAACTCGCCGGCCATGGTCGAGTTCGGCTCCAAGTTGGCCGCCGATCACGGGATGAAGAATCTGGAATACCGGCTGGGGGAGATCGACGATCCTCCGATCAAGGCGGCCACGGTGGATCTCGCCCTTTTCAGCCAGGCCTTGCATCACGCGGCCAGCCCCGGACGGGCCTTGGCCGCCGCGCATCGGATTCTGAAACCCGGAGGACGCCTGATGGTTCTTGATCTGCTCAGCCACAGCTTCGAGCAGGCTCGCACGCTCTATGCGCATGTCTGGCTGGGGTTTTCCGAGGCGGAATTGCTGCGGCTGATCGAAAACGCGGGGTTCCGCGAGGCCGAGGTGGCCGTGGTCAGCCGCGAAGCGGCGGCGCCGCATTTCCAGACCTTGCTGGCCACGGCGCGGAAGTAGGCGGGGCGAAAGCTGCGGTTGGCCCCTGATCGAGGGAGTCCCCGCCGTCCTAATCGCCCGCCGGTGTGAACGAGTTGAGGATGTTGTTCGCCTGCGCAAGATCCTCTTTGTCTTCGGGGAAAACAGCCGCCCAGACTTCCGCGATGGTTGTCGGGCCCAGCACGATCATGGCGGAAAGGAATTCGACATCGTTGCCGTCCTTGTCCTTGCCTTTGCCCGTCAGTTTCGCTCCAGGATGATCGCCTTCGATCTTCTCAGCTTCATTAAGTTCGACCGCCTGGTAATTCTCTTTGAGAAACTCTCCGGTTGAATCGAAAATGGCATCAACCTCGTCCTTGGCCTCTTCGGCGCTGTCAAACTTCGTCGCGCGGAATTGCAGGATCGCCCCGCCCGGACTTTCCAAGCTGGCAAAATCCCCGACCTCGTCGATCGCTGTCACCTTCCAATCCGAGGGGGCATCAATGGAAAACATCGCCTTCTCCTTCTCCGGATAAAAGTAGGTCGTGGTCTCAGCGCGCGCTCCAAGAGAGAGCGAGGCCGCCACGGCCGCGCCCAAAAATGCCGTTCGTAGATTCTTAAACATGAATTGTCTTTTCGGGGGACGGCCGTCCTGTGGCAAGGCTATTCGTCGCCTCAGGCGGCGGGCTTGTCCTCGAACGGCACGACCGGCGCGTCGCGCCAGAGCGATTCAAGATCGTAGAAGGCGCGCTTGTCCGCTTGGAAAACGTGGATGAGCACCCCGAGATAATCGAGCACGACCCACTGGCTGGCCGGAAATCCGTCGGCGTGGCCGGTCAGGCCGAGTTCGTTCCGCAGGCGCTCCCGGACCTCGGTGCCGATGGCCTTGAGGTGCGGATCGCTCGTGCCGGTGCAAATGACGAAGTAGTCCGCAAAGCTGCTGAGCTCGCGCAGGTCGAGGATGCGGATGTCTTCACCTTTTTTGTCCGCAGCCGCCTGGGCTGCGATGAGGGCGATGGATAAGGGGTCGGAAATCACTCGTTGCGGTATAGGCCGTGCTGCCTGATGTAATCGCACACACGGTCCGGCGTCAAATAACGGATGCTCAGGCCGCGGTTGATCCGGTGGCGAATTTCGGTGGAGGAGAGATCAACCAGGCGGCGCACGACCGGCCAGGCATGGGGTGGGGAGCCGGAGGCGCGGTCGAGCACGGCCAGGCGGGCGAGTTGCTGGATGGCCTCGGGCTCGCGCCAAGTGCCGAAGTTTTCCACGTTGTCCGCGCCAATCAGCAGGACAAGCTCGGTCGCCGGGTGCTGCTCCCGCAGTTGCCGCAAGGTTTCGACCGTGTAGCTGGGGGGCGGGCGTTGCAGTTCCAGGTCACTGGCCGCAAGCCCCGGTTCGCCCTCGATGGCCAGTTGCACCATGGCCAGCCGGTCGTGTCCGGTCGCGTTCTTCGCGCCGGGTTTGTGGGGCGAACGGTTGGCGGGAACCAGCACGACTTCATCCAGTCCGAGTTCCTCCCGGGCCGCGCGGGCGAGGATGAGGTGGCCGTGGTGAATGGGATCAAAGGTCCCGCCGAAAATACCGAGGCGCATGGGGTCAGGGTAGCGATGCGTTTCCCGCGTTGGAAGCCGGCCTTTTGTCCGCGGGAACCAGGGCCCGGTCAAACTTCCGGCGGCGTGGCATCCGGTCCCGCTTGAAGCTGCCGGTTCATCTCCCCGCGGCGGGCGGCTTGGGCCGAAATATGGGCGCGCAGGTGGGGGAAGCGCTGGAGGAAGCGGTTGAAGTCGCGGCGCCCGAGGACGGCGAACTTGCTGTAGTCCGTGGCCGTGACATCGGCCGAACGCGGCGCCCCGCTGATCAGGGCCATCTCCCCGAAGTAATCGCCGGGGCCGAGCTTGATTCGCTGTCCGTTGATCGACACCTCGGCCTCGCCAGCCGAAATGAAATAGATCTTGTCCGCCTCATCCCCGGCCCGAATGACCCGCGTTCCGGGGTCGGCTGTCTCGGTTTCGAAGTGCAAGAGCAGCACCTCCCGCTGCTCGGGTGTTAGCTCGGCAAAGAACGGGAACCGATCGGCCAGCTCCGCCGGGGTGAAGGTCCGGCGGGCCTCGGCGCGCCCTTGCTTGCCTGCGCGGGCCGCCTCGAGGTCGGCCTGGAGTTGTTCCAGCGGTCCGCTCCGGGCCTGCTCCCATTGCGCCCGCAGCCTCGGGTTTGCGTCGATGAGGCGTTGCAGACGGTCGCTGGCGGCGAAGACCAGAGGGTTAACCGTGATCGAGAGCAACGCTCCCGCGAGGACAAGATTCAAGCCTTCCATCGGCATAAGGCCGAGCCCGACGCCGAGTCCGGCGAGAATGAAGGAAAATTCGCCAATCTGCGCGAGTGAGGCCGAGACCATCAGACCGGTGCTGGCCGGGAATCCCAGCAGCCAGACGATGCCGAAGGAGGCCAGCGTTTTTCCGACCAAAATGACCAGCAGCACGGCCACAACCAAAACCGGTTCGCGAACGAGCACGGTCGGGTCGAAAAGCATCCCGACGGAGACAAAAAATAGCACCGCAAACGCATCCTGCAGGGGCAGCGAGTTGGTGGCGGCTTTGTGGCTGAGTTCGGACTCGTTCATCACCATGCCGGCAAAGAAGGCGCCGAGGGCGAAAGACACGCCGAAGAGTTTGGCCGAGGCAAAAGCAATCCCGAGGGCAGCCGCGAGAACCGCCAGGGTGAACAGCTCCCGCGACCCCGTGCGCGCCGCCTGACGCAGGATCCATGGCATGACGCGCGGGCCGATGAGGAGGGCGAGCCCGATGAAGACGGTCACCTTGATCAGCGAGATCATCAGCGCCCAAAGCACGCCGGGGGAATCTTCCCCGCCATGGGCCGTGTGGATCGCCGTGCCGCCCAGGGCGGGAGCGAGCGCGGGGATCAAGACCAGCGCAAGAACCATCACGAGGTCTTCGACAATGAGCCAGCCGACCGCGATCCGGCCATTGGGCGAGCCGACCGCTCCGCGCTCTTCGAGGGCCTTGAGCATCACCACCGTGCTGGCGACCGAAAGACTGATGCCGACCACCAGCGCACCGCCCCAGGACCAGCCTGCGGCCAGCATGATGCCTGCGCCGATGAGCGTGGCGATGACGATCTGGCCGATGGCTCCGGGAATGGCGATCCGGCGGACGGCCAGCAGATCGGCCACCGAAAAATGCAATCCCACGCCGAACATCAGCAGCATGACCCCAATCTCGGCCAGTTGCCCGGCCAGATCGCGGTCGGCGACAAACCCGGGGGAGAACGGGCCGATGGCCACGCCCGCGAGGAGGTAGCCGACCAGCGGCGGCAGGCCGAGGCGGCTGGCGGCGAAGCCCATGAGGAAGGCGAGGACAAACGCCGCGGCCACCGTCGAGATGAGGTTCATGTCGTGCGGCACGGCGCACTTGTTCTCACACCCTTCCCCGCCTGCCAACGTGAAAGATGAGCCAGCCTCTTTCTCCATTGCCGCCGCAGCGGGGCTGCGGCCAGACTCCGCCGATGTCCGCCCTCGCGCACAAGCTCAAGGAAGTTTTCGGCTACGACACCTTCCGCCCCCACCAGCGCGAGATCGCCGAGGCGTTTCTCGCCGGGCGCGATGCCCTGGCCGTGCTCCCGACCGGCGCGGGGAAAAGCCTCTGCTACCAGTTGCCCGCGGTCGTGCGCGACGGGCTGACCGTCGTGATTTCGCCGCTCATCGCGCTGATGAAGGATCAGGTGGACCAACTGACGGCCAGTGGCGTGGCCGCGACTTTCCTGAATTCTTCACTCGATTCGGCGGAGGC
Organism: Chthoniobacterales bacterium; assembly: GCA_041736875.1. Lineage (GTDB taxonomy): Bacteria > Verrucomicrobiota > Verrucomicrobiia > Chthoniobacterales > JACTMZ01 > JACTMZ01. The sequence continues at coordinate 29,683 of JBGSSV010000017.1, forward strand.
GCGGCGCCGTCATGCCGGATTGCATCGCGGCGAATACCGCATGCTTTACCTCGCGCCCGAGCGCCTCATGCTTGCCGATTTCCTGCCCAAACTGGGTGCGTGGGGCATGACCGCGCTGGCCGTGGACGAGGCGCATTGCATCAGCGAATGGGGGCATGATTTTCGTCCGGAATACCGCCGCTTGAGCGAGGTGCGGGAGACGTTTGCCAGCATTCCCCTGCTCGCTCTCACGGCCACGGCCACGCCGCGGGTGCGGGAGGACATTCTGACCCAGTTGCAATTGCGCGACCCCGCGGTCTTCGTCGCCAGCTTCAATCGCCCCAATCTGAACTACCGGGTCATCCCCAAGGCCAAGGCCGCGGAGCAGGTGGTGAAATTTGTCGCCGGCCGTCCCGACGAGGCGGGCATCGTCTATTGCCAGTCGCGCCGCGCGGCCGAGGCCATGGCGCTCGCCTTGACCCAGGACGGCGTGGCCGCGGTGCCCTACCATGCCGGGCTGGAGCAGGAGGAGCGGGCGCGCAATCAGGACACGTTCCTCCGCGACGAGGCCCGCGTGGTTTGTGCGACCATCGCCTTCGGCATGGGGATCAACAAACCCAACGTGCGCTTCGTCATCCATGCCGACCTGCCGAAAAACGTGGAGAGCTACTACCAGGAAACCGGCCGCGCCGGGCGCGACGGGCTGCCCTCCGACTGCCTCCTGCTCTACTCGCGCGGCGACGTGGTGAAATACCTGCGCTTCTTCGAGGAGATCGAGGACCTCCAGGCGCGGAACGAGGCCCGCGGGCAGTTGGAAAAAATGACTCACTTCGCCGAGGACGAGCGTTGCCGCCGAGTGGCCCTCCTCGGCTATTTCGGCGAGCGCTGGACCGAGGAGAACTGCGGTGCCTGCGATCAGTGCCTCTCGCCGCGGGAAAAATGGGACGCCACGACCGACGTGCAGAAACTCCTCAGTTGCATCGTGCGCCTCCGGCAGAAAAGCGGCTTCAGCACCGGCCTGATGCATGCCGTCGAGGTCCTCACCGGGGCGAAGTCCGAGAAGGTCCTGCGCTGGGGCCACGACACGGTGAGCACCTACGGTCTCGGACGCGACCAGCCGCGGGCCTATTGGGTGGATCTCGGGCGGCAGTTGTTGCGCCTCGGGTTGCTCGAGGCCACCGAGGACAAATTCGCCACGGTCAGCGTTTCCGCCCGGGGTTTGGACACTCTGCGCGAACGGATGCCGGTTTCGCTGACCCGCCCGATGCCGGTGCCGACCCGATCGGGCTCGGCCGGAAAACGACGTCCCTCCCGCGCCGGTGAGATCGCCTGCGACGAGGGGCTTTTCAATGTGCTGCGCAAGCTCCGGGCGGAACTGGCCCGGGCCCGCAATGTCCCGCCCTACGTCGTCTTTTCCGATGCCACCCTCCGGCACATGGCCCGCGACTACCCCCGCGACGAGGTCGCGTTGCTGCAGGTTCCCGGTGTGGGCGAACGCAAACTGGCCGACTTCGGTCAGGTCTTCCTCGCGGCCATCGGCGGATGGCTCCAATCGCACCCGCAACTTTCTTGGCCCGCTGGTGTTTAACTTGGAGTCATGAAAACGCCAACTCTCCTCGTTGTTGTCGTCCTCGGCCTCTCCTCGCCCCTCCTTCACGCGGCGGGGTCCGAGCGCACGGCGGAAGCCCTCCTGACCACCCCCGCCGAATTCGAGGGGAAGCAAGTCACTCTGGACGTCGGATTCGTCAGGCCCGTGCGCTGGAAAAGCCCGGCGGAAGAGTTTGCCTTCTTCCACGCCGTGACGATGGACCGCAACGATCACAAGCCGGCCGGGGAAATCCTCGTCGCCATTCCGGCCGCCGAGGCAGCCGAGTTCACCAAGAAATACGGCACGGACTACGAAGGGCGCTACGACAAGGACGTCCTGACCGGCATGTTCATTGCCAGCCCCGGCCGCAGCGCGAGGGAGCAATTCTGGCTCGTCGACACGACGGGCAAACTCGCGGAGATCATCGCGCAGAAAAAGATCACCCTTCAGGATGACTTGCGGTCCGGCTCCGGCGGCGGCGACGAGCGGCGTAAACGCTGGGAGCGCTGAAGGCCGCGGGGCTCTTTGGCATCGACTTGCCCGCGCAGTTCTGGTCTTCAAGCGCGCATGCAGAATGATGTCGGACAGCTTCTCCTCGTCGGTCTCCCGGGTCAGGAACTCGATTCCGAGACCGCCTCCGTCTTGCGACGGGTCCAGCCCGGCGGGTTCATTCTTTTCGGGCGGAACATCGGCTCGCCCGGGCAGTTGCGGAAGTTGATCGACGATCTGCGCGACCTTTCACGCGTCGAGCCGGTCATCACGATCGATCAAGAGGGCGGCCGGGTGTCGCGCCTCCGCCTCATCGGGGAAGAGCCGCCGAACGCCCAGCAGCTCCGCGACAAGGGTGACGCGGAACTCGTCCGCCGCCATGGCGAACTGACCGCCCGGCTCCTCCGCCTCTTCGGGTTCAACCTCGACCTCTGCCCGGTGCTCGACATTTCCTTCGACGACGAGGCGGACAACTCCCTGCGAGGCCGCTGCTACGGGAAGACGGCGGCGCAGGTCATCGAGCTCGCGGGGATTTTCAACGACGCGCTGCGGGGCGGCGGGATTCTCAGCTGCGGCAAACATTTTCCCGGCTACTCCATGGCCGGCGAGGACCCGCACCACGGATTTCCCGTCATCGCCCGCGGCCGCGACGAAATGGAGGCCCACGAGCTGGCCGTCTTCCGGCATTTTGCCGCGCGGGTCGACAGCATGATGATCGGGCACATCCACTACGCCGCGCTCGATGCCGACGTCCGGCCGGCCTCCCTCTCGCCTGTGGTGATCAACGGCCTGCTGCGGGACGGAATGGGCTTTCGCGGCTTGGTCATGACCGATGACCTCGACATGGGCGCGATCCTCAACACTGTTTCCTTCGAGGACATGCTTGCCCTCGGGTTGGCCGCGGGCAACGACCTGCTGATGATCTGCCATCGGGTCAACCTTCTGGCCGACGCCCGGGCCGTGCTGGACAAACAGCCCCCCCGCCTCCTCGATCAGGCCCTCGAACGCGTGGCTGACTTCAAGGCTTCGATGTCCCTCCCGATGGCCTTCAGTCAGGACTCCTTCGAGGTGATCAACCGCGGAATCTGGGACCTCCGGGTGGCCACCCTCGGCGAGGACCGGGCGCGGGAGAAGAGCGTCGAGGATGGCAAGCGCTCCCCGGTCGAACTATACTAAAAAAAGTGCGGCCAAGCCGGTGCGGCGTGCATTTCCCGCTTGAAGCGGATTATTAGCCTGGCTTAATCTGATCGTTCCGCCGCGAGTTCGCGCTTGCGGCTTTTTTTGTCATGATCTCCCTCCTGCCCATCGCCGCAACCATTCCGCTCAACGCGGAGGGGATTCTGGCCGACGTGGATTGGCTGACAAACTCGATCTTCGTCTCACTCCTCGTGGTCGGGATCATCCTCTTTTTCTCCCGGCGCGCGACCCGCGAAATCAAGCTCGTCCCGGATGGCCCGCAGAACGCCTTCGAGGCCATCCTCGAAATGCTCTACGGCACGGTCGAGGACATCGTCGGGCCGAAAATGGTCAAGCGCGTGTTTGCCCTCCTCGCCACGCTTTTCCTCTACATTCTCACCGCGAACTGGTTCGCCCTCCTGCCCGGCGTCGGCTCCGTCGGCTTCGGCGAACGCACGGCGTTCCTGACCGTGCCGGTCATTGATGTCCCGCTCTTCCGCCCGACCACGGCCGACCTCAACATGACCCTGGCCATGGCCACGGTTTTCATGGTGCTCTGGCTCTACTGGTCGATCCAGGAAATGGGCCTCGGAGGGTTCCTCAAGCACATGTTCGGGGTCAAAGGCGGCCTGAAGGGCGGCATGGCCCTGGCGCTGGCTCCGATCTTTTTCTGCGTCGGCCTCATCGAGGTGGTTTCCATCGCCTTCCGCCCGGTCTCCTTGTCGCTGCGACTCTTCGGCAACGTCTTCGCCGGGGAGAACCTGCTCGTCACCATGCTCACTCTCGGCAAGTCGCTCGGCTTCCCCGATTTCTTCGCCTACCTCTCGAGCATCATCATTCCTCTCCCGTTCTACTTCCTCGAGCTCCTCATCGGCCTGCTCCAAGCCATGGTCTTCACCCTGCTTTGCGCCGTTTACATCGCCCTTTCGACCACGCACGACGAGGAGGAGGCCCACTGACCCCCCGCTACTTTTCCGCCGGGACCATGCCCAGAGCGTGGGCGGCGGAGACCCACAACATAGAAAAAACACCAACATGCTAACACCCATCATCGCAGAAGCCGCCGCCGCCGCGGGCGGAATCACCGGAAGCTTCACCCTCGCCATCGCTGGCGCCGGCGCCGCCATCGGCATCGGACTGATCGGCGCCAAGGCCGTCGAAGCCGTCGGTCGCAATCCCGGCGCCTTCGGCAAAGTCATGACCCTGGCCATTCTGGGCATGGCGCTGGCCGAGGCCATCGCCATTTACGCCCTCATCCGCGCCTTCGCCGGACAATAATGGCTCCCTGCCGGTGGGGGTGACCCCGCCGGACCCTTTCCTCACCACGACTCATGGACACGATCATTCAGATTCTCGACCAGTTCGGCGTCACTTGGCCGAAATTCATCGCCCAGACGATCCTCTTCATCGTCGTCTACTGGTTTCTGAACAAGTTCGCCTTCGGGCCGATCGTCGAGGTGCTGGCTGAGCGCCGCCGCCGCATCTCCGAGGCCCAGGACAACGCCGAGAAGATCAAGGCCCAGTTGGCCGAATCCGAAGCCCGCTACAACGAGGTGCTGGCCAAGGCCGATGCCGAGGCCAAGGCCCTCATCGACGAAGCCCGCCAGAGCGCCGAGGCCGTGCGCGAAAAACGCGTCCAGGAAGCCATCGGCGAAGCCGAGGGCGTCATCCGCAAGGCCCACGAATCCATCGAGCAGGACCGCCGCAAAATGGAGGCCGAGGTCAAGGCTGCCATGGTCGGCCTCGTCGCCGCGACCACCTCGAAGGTCACGGGGAAAATTCTCACGACCGACGACCAGAAACGGCTCAACGACGAGACGATCAAAGAAATCGTTGCATGAAATCCTCCCGCGAGGCCCGCAAAAACGCCCGTTCGCTCTTCCGTGCCTGCCTGGCCGACGGAGTGCTCGATCCGGCGCGCGTCCGCACCGTGGCCGACACGATTGCGACCGACAAGCCCCGCGGACACCTCGCGATCCTGTCATCGTTCGCCCGCCTGGTCCGCCTCGAACTCCAGCGTCGTCACGTCGTCATCGAAAGCGCCGCACCCCTGACCGATTCCGAGATGTCCGCCCTGCGCACAGACTTGGTGCGGACCCACGGCCGTGACCTCACTTTTGCCACCGCCGTCAGCCCAGAGTTGATCGGCGGCCTGCGCGTCCGCGTCGGCAGCGACGTGTGGGACGGCAGTGTCCGCGCCCGCCTCGCCGCCCTGCCTGCCTGAAAAATTTAGAAAAGAAAAAACACGCCCATGAGCACACTTGTTGAAGAAATCGAAGCAAAAATCAAAGGCCTCCAGGCCGGCGCCGCCCATACTAACACCGGCACGGTCCGCGAAGTCGGCGACGGCATCGCCCGCGTCGAAGGGTTGAGCAATGTCATGCTCAACGAGATGGTTGAATTCCCCGGTGGCGTCTTCGGCCTCGCCCTCAACCTCGAGGAAAACGAAGTGGGCGTGGTGCTCCTCGGCGACTACCGCAACATCAAGGAAGGCGACGAGGTCAAGACGACCGGCCGTCTGCTCTCGCTCCCCGTCGGCAAGGGTCTCCTCGGCCGCGTGGTCAACACCCTCGGCGAGCCGATCGACGGCAAGGGACCGATCACCGCCACCACTTACTATCCGCTGGAAAAAATCGCCCCCGGCATCATCAAGCGCCGCCCTGTCACCCAGCCGGTCCAGACCGGCATCATGGCCATCGACGCCATGATCCCGATCGGCCGCGGACAGCGCGAGCTCATCATCGGCGACCGCGCCACCGGCAAGACCACCGTCGCGGTGGATTCGATCATCAGCCAGGCCCGCCTGAACAAGCAGGGCGAGACCTCCGGCGACCCGAACTTCCGCCCGCTCTATTCGATTTACGTGGCCGTCGGGCAGAAGAACGCCAACGTCGCCCGCGTCATTTCCACCCTCGAGAAAGAGGGCGCCATGCCCTACACCATCGTGGTCAGCGCCTCGGCCTCGGATGACGCGGCCAGCCAATACCTCGCGCCCTTCGCCGGCGCGGCCATCGGCGAGTGGTTCATGGATAATGGCATGGATGCGCTCATCGTTTTCGACGACCTCTCGAAGCAGGCCGTGGCTTACCGCCAGATTTCGCTCCTGCTCAAGCGCCCGTCCGGCCGCGAGGCCTACCCGGGCGACGTGTTCTACCTCCACTCCCGCCTGCTCGAGCGCAGCGCGCGGCTGAGTGAGGAGGCCGGCGGCGGATCACTCACCGCCCTGCCCATCATCGAGACCCAGGCCGGCGACGTGTCCGCCTACATCCCGACCAACGTCATTTCCATCACGGACGGCCAGATCTACCTCGAAGGCGATCTCTTCTACCAGGGCATCCGCCCGGCCATCAACGTGGGCCTTTCGGTCAGCCGCGTCGGCTCGGCCGCCCAGGTCAAGGCGATGAAACAGGTCGCGGGCAAGATCAAGGGCGAGCTCGCCCAGTTCCGTGAAATGGCCGCCTTCGCCCAGTTCGGCTCCGACCTCGACGACAAGACCAAGGGCCTGCTCGAGCGCGGACGCCGCATCGTCGAACTCTTCAAGCAGCAGCAATACCAGCCGATGCCGGTCGAGATGATGACTGCCGTGCTCTACGCCATGCAGCAGGGGCTGATGGACAAGATCGAGGTCGAGAAGATCAAGGATTTCCAGAACAAGCTGCAGGAATTCCTCGAGACCCGCAAAGCCCTCCTCCTCGACAAGATCCGCGAGAAAAAGGCCATCGATGACGCGCTGGGCGCCGAGTTGAAGGCCGCCCTCGACGAGTTCGCGCAATTCTACAAGTAACCGCCGTCCATGGGCAGCAACACACGAGACATCCGCCGGCGCATCAAGTCGGTCAAGAACACGGCGCAGATCACCAAGGCGATGCAGATGATCGCCGCGGCGAAGATGCGCAAGGCGCAGCAGCGCGCCCTCGACGCGCGCCCCTACGCCCAGATGCTCAACCGTGTGCTCGTCTCGCTGACCAAACACGCCGAGGACGAGCTCCACCCGCTCCTCCAGGTGCGCCCGGTCGAGCACACCCTCGTTTACCTCGTGGGCACGGACAAGGGTCTCTGCGGCGGCCTCAACACGAACCTCTTCCGCGAGGTCCAGCAGTTCGACCCGGCCAAGACCAGCTTCATCGCCTCCGGCCGCAAGGCGGTGGATTTTCTCGCCCGGACCAAGCGCCCGCTTCTCGCCGACTTTCCCCTGCGCGACACGCCGGACTATGCCGAGATCAAGCCCATCGCGCAGTTCATCATCGACAAGTTTCTCGCCGGGGATGCGGATAAAGTGGTCATCCTTTACACCGACTTCATCAACACGCTGACGCAGGTGCCCTTGGCCAACGGTATTCTTCCCATCACCGCCTTCGAAATGGGCGGCAAGCACGCGGAGGAAGCGGTCGGGGCCGAGGAGGCCGCCATGTCGGCCTTCAAGTTCGAGCCGTCCCCGCAGGAGTTGCTCAACGCCCTTCTGCCCTTCTACGTCGGCAACGAACTTTACGCCATGATCCTCACCGCCCGCGCCTCCGAGCAGAGCGCGCGCATGGTCGCGATGAAGAGCGCCACCGACAACGCCAAGTCCCTCATCAAAGACCTTACCCTCGAATACAACAAAGTCCGCCAGGCGGCCATCACCACGGAGATCCTCGAGATTTCCACCGCGCAGATGACCATGGGCTAACCCAACAAAAGATATGAGCAGCAACACCGGAAAAATCGTGCAAGTCATCGGCCCCGTCGTGGACGTCGAATTCAGCGGCCCCGCCGCCCGCCTCCCGAAAATTTACGACGCCCTCGAGGCCACGGCCAATGTCGACGGCCAGAAGTCGAAAGTCGTCCTCGAGGTCCAGCAGGATCTCGGCGAGGGCTGGGTCCGCACTGTCGCCATGTCCAGCACCGAGGGCCTGCGCCGCGGTGAGGACGTCATCGACACCGGTGCCCCCATCTCCGTGCCTGTCGGCGAAGCCGTCCTCGGCCGCATCTTCAACGTCTCCGGCGACCCGGTGGACGAAGCCGGACCGGTTGTGACGGAAAAACGCTACCCGATTCACCGCAACGCCCCGCTCCTCGTCGATCAGGACACCGAGGCCAACATCCTCGAGACCGGGATCAAGGTCATCGATCTCATCTGTCCGTTCACCAAGGGCGGCAAGATCGGCGCCTTCGGCGGCGCCGGCGTGGGCAAGACCGTGGTCATCATGGAGCTGATCAACAACATCGCCAAAGGCCACGGCGGTTACTCCGTCTTCGCCGGTGTGGGCGAGCGCACCCGTGAGGGCAATGACCTTTTCAACGAGATGTGCGAGGCCGGCATCATCGACAAGAAGGACATGTCGAAGTCGAAGGTCGCGCTGGTTTACGGCCAGATGAACGAACCTCCGGGCGCCCGTCTCCGCGTCGCGCTCAGCGCCCTCGCCATGGCGGAATACTTCCGCGATGAAAAAAACCAGGACGTGCTCCTCTTCATCGACAACATCTTCCGCTTTTCCCAGGCCGGCTCCGAGGTTTCGGCGCTGCTCGGACGCACCCCGTCCGCCGTGGGTTACCAGCCGACGCTCGCCGCCGAGATGGGCAACCTGCAGGAACGCATCACCTCGACAAAGAAGGGCTCGATCACCTCGTTCCAGGCCGTCTATGTGCCGGCCGACGATTTGACCGATCCGGCCCCGGCCACGACCTTCGCGCACCTCGACTCGACCATCGTGCTCGAGCGCTCCATCGCTGAGTTGGGCATCTACCCGGCCGTCGATCCGCTCGCCTCCACCTCCAAGGCGCTCGCGCCGGAGATTGTCGGGCAGGAACACTACGAGGTCGCCCGCGGCGTCCAGCGCGTGCTCCAGCGCTACAAGGATCTGCAGGACATCATCGCCATTCTGGGCATGGACGAGCTCAGCCCGGACGACAAGCAGACTGTTTACCGCGCCCGCAAAATCCAGCGTTTCCTCAGCCAGCCGTTCCACGTGGCCGAGATCTTCACCGGAACCAAGGGCGAATACGTCAAAACCGAGGACACCGTCCGCGGCTTCAAGGAAATCCTCGAGGGCAAACACGACGACGTGCTCGAGCAGAATTTCTACATGAAGGGCGGCATCGAAACGGTGCGCAATTAAGTGGCGGCCAAGATCCATTTCGAAATCGTCTCGCCCGCCGGGGTCTCCACCTCGGCCGAGGTGGACCAAGTCGTGCTCCCCACGACCACCGGCGAGATCGGCGTGCTGCCCCACCACGAGCCGGTTATGACCATGCTCGAGCCGGGGGAAATGACCGTCATCGCCGATGGCAAAACCACCTACGCCGCCGTCGGCGAGGGTTTCGCCCAGATCACCCCGGGCCGCATTTCCGTCCTCACCGACATGGTGGCCAAGGTCAGCGAGATCGACGAGGACAGCGTGGCCAAAGCCATCGAGCGCGCCCAGACCGCTCTGGCCAATGCAGCCAACATGAGCGACGAGGAAGCCGCCTCGATGGAGGCCGGCCTCAAGCGCAACCTCGCCATGCTCGGCGTCAAACGCCGCCGCCGCTCGGCCTGAGCCGCGCTCCCCCGCCTCCTCTGCCGACCGACTCGGTCGTCCGCTCCCGTCGCTCTGTCCATCCGATGCGCCCGGAGTGGAGTGTCGATGGTGTTACTTCGCCATTTCGTCCGAAAATGGTCCGCGCCATATTGCGCCCTCTGCCCCGAATCCGGCCTCGCCTGCGCCTGAGCCGACTCATAAATTGTCCGGCGTGAAACGCCTAACCTCGGCATCTTTTCTGGGCCTCTGCCTGCTCCTGCCCCTTCTGCTCCAAGCGGAGCCGCCAGCCCCGCTGCCGGACGACCCGGCCTGCAGCGAGGCCGACCGGGCCTTCATCAAACGCACCTATGTGCTGGCGCAGGAGGCCATGGATGCGGGCAGTGCGCCGTTCGGGGCCGTGCTGGTCTCGGACGGAAAAATTGTCGCCGAGTTCCGCAACGACGTGGCGACCAGCCATGATCCCACTCATCACGCCGAACTCGGGCTGATCTCCACCTTCTCGCCGAAGCTCGATCACCAGACCTTCCGTGGCGGGACCCTTTACGCCAGCAGCGAACCGTGCATCATGTGCTGCGGTGCCATCCTCAACGCGGGAATTCTCAAGATCGTCTACGGGACGACCGAGTCCCAGTTCCAACGCATCATTCGCGACCAGCCCAAGCAGAGCCCGCTGACCAGCCGTGAGATCATGGCCCGGGCTGATCCCGCCGTGCAGGTCCTCGGTCCGCTCATGGAGGAGGAGGGTCTGGCCATCCACCAAGCCTACTGGCCGGAGCAGATGGAGAAGTGGTCGAAGGAATAGCTTGGTGGCGAGCCGCAGGCTTCGCGCGTGGACAAAGGAATCGGCTTCTGGTTCTGTCCCCTTATTGCCTGTGTACGTCGACAGCCTGAACGCATGAAACCTGACCTCGCTTCCGAGCTTGCGGGCATACGTGAGACCCAGGCTGATCTTTTGGCCAAGCTGCAGGCCGTTGATCGGCGGATCAAGGAGTTGGAAGGCCGCGCGGCTGTTGGCGACGCCGTGTCGGAACCGGTTGCCGCCGCCGTGGCCCAGCGTCCGCCAACCCCTGCGCCGCCTCCTCCAGCTCCTGCCACTGCGGAGAAACCACCGGCCGCCACCCCG
>JBGSSV010000024.1:0-13144 GCA_041736875.1 Chthoniobacterales bacterium
CATGGTGAACAGCGGCACCCAATACGGCCCGTATAGCCGCCAGAAACTCTCTCGATTTCTGGCAAGCCAACTCAAGGCCTTCCATCCGGAGGAAAAACTCGCGGACTATTGGCTCGGCACCTTCATCAGCGAACCCGGAGCCGATCCGAATGACATCAACCTTCTTGTGCCGCCGGAGAATTTCTCCGAGGAGGCCTATCGTGAAAAGGTGGCGAAAACTCCGCGCCTGCGGCTGCCAAGTCCATCCTATCCGGGCATGGCTCGCAATGTTCTCTACGATGCGGATATAACAAAGACCACCCGTGCCGATCTCAAACTACCGCTGGACTTCGATTCGCCCGTGTCCGGTGCGTTTTCCAGCTATAGCGACCGTACGCCCGATGCCGCATGGATGCATCTCTATGTCCGCCCCAACCACTATCTTGGTGCGGGGCACCACCATGCGGATGCCGGCATGTTCCACTTCTCCGCGCTGGGCGTGGATTGGTTTACCCAATCGCCGTTTCACCAGGCTTACGACGGGAAATACTTCAACCTCGTGCAGGTGGATGGGAAATCCCAACCCGAAAACATACCCGGCGGCCCCAACGGCTACAATGCAGCCGCAAAGTATCTGGGCGCGACTCTCGGCGAAAACGCGTCGATCGCCAGTGCCGATCTCACCTACGCCTACTCGTGGCGCTGGAACACCCAGCCGCCGCCGGTCTGGACCCCGGCCTGGACGGCGTTGGACTGGGAGATGGACCCCTCGCCGGAGATCACCCGCATCTTCGCCGGGACCGCCCGCGTGAAATGGCGCCCGTGGTGGCCGAACTACAACTCGTCGAACTTCATCGCCACCTCCCGCGCGCCATTCAACCCGATGGAGCGCGTCTTCCGCACGGTCGGCCTCGTGCGAGGTCAGCACCCTTGGGGCTTCGTGGTCGATGACGCGAAGAAGGACGGCCAGACGCGCCTCTACCAATGGGCCGCCATGCTCAACGGCGGGGTCTGGCAGGCCGCCGTGCCCGGGTTGCCGGAGAACACCATCGCCCTCGCCGCGACCGGCAAGGACGAAGACCCACTCTCAGCCATCGGCCCGGCAACACTCACTCCCGCCCCGGGTGATCCGATCCTCCTCGTGCATGCCGTGGGACTTCCTCCAACCAACGATCCCTCGCTCCCACTCCTGGAAGCGGTGCGCCTGCCGGGCCCCAAGGACAAGAAGGACCGAGACCAATTCTGCAATCAACTGCGCGTCAACCTTCGCGCCGACGAAGCGCAGTTCCGCATCCTCCTCTTGCCCGCGCGCATGGGTGAGCCGTTGCCCGAGTTGACGCAGGACACGCAGGGGTCTTCGGCACGCGTCTCGTGGAAGGACCAATCCGACCGTCTTGAATTCCAAAAGGACACCTCGGGCCGGACCTTCGTGAAGGTCGAGAGAGGCGACCGGACTCTCGTGGAGGCCGTGCGACCATGAAGATGTCAGACAGTGCCGCCTGCTTGGCCGCCGCGGTCTTCGGCCTTTCCGCCACCTGTCCGGCGGCATCGGACGACGAAAGCCTCGCGCACGCCCCCGGGCCTTGGCCGACGGTCGAGCAGGTGCTCGAGGGGAAAATCCCCGGACGTCCGACCGCCCCTCCGGTGGACGAGCAGCACGAGCCTGACGGTTTTGCGACGGACCGCCTCTACCACGTGCCGCCTCCGGGACAGCATCCGCGGCTCCTTTTCTCCCGCGAGGACATCCCTCGCATCAACCGGCAACTCGAGGAGACGGAAATCGGGCGCCGCCTCAAGGCCGACATGCTGGAGCGGGCGAACGCGCACCAACGCGAGGACCAGGAGTGGCTCGCCGACGCCTACGCCGCGCTGGTCTCCGGGGACCTCGAGGGATTCCTACGGACCTGGGACCGCAAGGACAACCCGCACGCCGAGGGGCCGCCGGGCGCGGCCTACAGTCCGCTCGCCGCACTCCTCTTTTACCGCGGCCTCTCCGCGCAATTGCTGGGCGACGAGGCCCGCGGCAAGGAAAATGCCACCGCCGTCGCGACCTACGCACGCTGGCTGCACCCGCAGGTCGAGCAAGCGGCCAAGGGCCCCGGGGCCGAGAACTACTGGCTGCAGGTCCGCGAGGTCGTCGGCGACTTTGGCGGCCTCGCCTTCCTTTACGACTTCAGCCAGCCGCTCATGACGCCGGCCCAAGCCGAGGGTGTCCGCGGCCTGCTCAAGCTGTGCATGAAAGGCCGTTACGGTCACGGGGCCGACCTGCCGCCGCCGTGGCGGAACTGGAACCACATCGGCATGGCGCTCTATTTTCCGCTCTACGAACTCGTGCTCGAGGGCGAGAAGGAGCCCGACCCGCGCGTGGTGGCCCGCACGCGGGAAGTCGCCCGCGACTACATCCACTACGGCATCACGGAACTCGGATCGGGCAAGGAAGGCATGGGCTACCACACAGGCGGCATGGCGCACCTCGGCGTGCTCGGCCTCGCCCTCGCCAACCGCGGTGACAACCTCTTCACCATGGCACGCTTCCGCCGGATGCTCGACCGCTGGATGATCACCGCCATGCAGCCCTACGGACGCGAGTGGGCCACGGAGGGGGATCTCGGCACTTTTCCCCCGGCCACACCGCTACTCCAACTGGCCCGCTTTTTCTATCCGGACGACCCACGCATCGCGCTCGTCGCGGGCCAGGCTCCGGAAGCCGACAAGCTTGACACCAGGGTGCCGGAGTTGGGCCTCCTCCAGCTGCTCGCCCCGGCAGAGACCGGGCTGGATGCTGCCGCGGGCCGTCGGCCGGATTTCCCCGCGGAACTGCCGCTTAGCCAGTTCGACCCGGACCGCGGGGTGCTGTTCGCGAGATCCGGACGCGGTCCGGATGCACTGACCCTGCAGTTCCATGCCCGCAGCGACACGGCCTACCCGACACATGACCATGCGGACCGGGGCGCTTTCACCCTCTCCGCGCTCGGCCGCAGCTGGGCCGTGCCGTCGTTTCGCGAAACCTCGAGCCAATACAACTCCGTCGTCACGATCGATGGCCTCGGGCAAGGCTACTTCGCGACACCCGCGCGCTGGGTCTCCATCGAGGAGCATCCCGAATGGGTGTCCGCCACGGTGGACACGAAGTATTGCTACGACTGGCGCTGGATGAAGTCGTCCTTCCTCGCGACGGATGACCAACTGGCGCGCGAGCCCTTCCTTGAGTGGGTGCGTGCATCCCGCGACCGGCTGCTCGCCCGAACCCCGCGGGAGGAGTGGGAGCGCGACCCTTCGCCCGCCGTGCGGGCCTACTATGAGCCGTGGCTCGCCGGCGACCCGCGGATGTGGACCGCCGAGGACTCGTGGGTGCTCCGCACACCCTACAACCCGGTGCGGAAAGCCTTCCGTTCGCTCGCCATAGTGCGCGGGGAGCGGCCGTTCGTGGTGATCGCGGACGACATCCGTAAGGACGATGCCGAGAGGCTCTACGAATGGCGCATGATCCTGCCGATGGACGTCGAGGCCCACTCGATCAAGGGCAATGACATCATCCTCGGACCGGTCGGCCCCAAGCATGCGGCCAAGGGCGGACAGGTCGCGAGCTACAAGGACATCGGCAAGCCCGAGGCCCAACCCGGCGACCCCATGCTGTTGGTCCGCGTGCTGGAGATCGGGCGCCCGGCCATGACCGAGACCACACCCGTGCCTGCGGTCGAAACAATCGAGTTCCTCAAGCACGACGACGTCCACCAGTTCGCCGGCCGCTCGCTCGGCATGGGGCGCCGACTCGTCCTGCCGAGCCGCAGCGCCGAACCGCGTTACCGCGTCCTGCTTTTTCCCTTCCGCTCGGGCGAGCCACTGCCCGAGACAACGTGGGAGACGCCGCAGATTCTCGCGGTCAAGGATGCATCAGGAACCAGACGCGTCCGCTTCTCCCCCACGGAAGATGGCTCGACCCGCCTGGCCGTTCTCGGCGACAAATCATGATCCCCACCCCATGAAGCACCCCCCGTTCATCCTGCTCGCCGCAGCCATCGCCGCGTGCCTCCTCTGCCCCCGCACCATGGCAGCCCCGGACGACCTCGTCCCGCTGAACCCGTCCGCCCCGAACTACGCGAACGTCTTCCCGAACGGCGTGAAGACCGGGGACACCGTGCCACAACCGGAAACCGGCAAGGCCGGTGATGAAATCCTTCTCGCGGTCTACGCCTACCTCGCGTCCGACAGCCCGGTGCAGGGCCAGGCCGCCTATCTCAACCGGCTCCTCGTCCTCCTCGACCACCGCTTCGGCCTCTGGGGAGCGGGCAACGAGTTGCGCGACATCGGCAGCATCTGGCAGGCCCATTACGCCTACTTCCTCCTCAAGAGCAAGGCACCCGAAACGATCTCGCCTGCCCGGGCGGCCCTCTACGAGAACGCGATTCTGGTCAACCAGACCTCCATCCTCACGGACAATCCCCTGCTCTACAACCAGGGCATCCTCGGGCAGCTCTGGCTGAACGGCGACATCCGGCTGGCCATGGCCCTCTACTTCGGCGCCCTCGCACGGGGCGACACCGCCACCGCGGAGAAAGCGCGCAAGGCGATCGACGACGTGATGTGCCTCTCGGCGCTCTCGGACGGGGCGACGCGCTACGTCGGTTTTTGGGGCGAGGTCGCCACCTACCACGATGAATCCATCCGCTGCCTCCTCTGGTGGTGGAAGATCACCGGTTCCGCGGCGGCCAAGGCCGCGGTGGACGGGACGCTACGCTACTCCGTGGTGGCCAACGAGCCGGACGGATTCACCGAGCAATCGTCGAACATTCCCTACAAGCACATGTATAACAACATCCGCAGCACGAAATCCTCGCTGTGGAAGTCCTACCTCTACAACGACGGCTACAACCGATTTTTCGGCGCTCCCGAAGAAACGGCGAACTCGACCGAGCTTCTCAACGTCATTCTTTTCCAACCCGACCGGATCACCCGCACCCCGCCCGCGAACGTCGGCGCGTTTTTTGACGCCAACATCCAGGGCCCGCGTGGACGCTTCGGGGGCACCTGGGGGTGGATCGCCCACGGCCGGGACGTGCAGAACGGCGGACCGGAGAACCAGACGCTCATCACCACGCAGGGCTACGACGGACGCCAGTGCGGCAAGGCCACATTCGTCGGCGCTTTCGCCCTCGGCGCGGTGACAAACAAAACGTCGCTCAAGGGCGCGCTCGACACCGTCCTGGTTGAGTTCAAGGAATCCGCAGGAGCCGAGACCGACCTGATGCGAGGATCCAAGTATCGCTACCTCGCCCAAGACGAGCAGACGCGCACGATCACCCGCCGCAACTTCGGCACGCTCTCCACCACCTATCGCATCTCGCGGCGCACCAGCGCCGCCGCCTCCCCGAACTGGAGCAACGGCGTCACCCCCTGGATGGGACAGCAACTCTGGGTCCTCACCGGCGAGCGGGCCATCGGACTCCTCCAAATCGCGTCCGACGCGCAGAGCACGGTCTACGGCCTCGACACCCGCCTCGTCTTCAGCGGCGGACGCCGCAACATCATGGGCAGCTACCTCGATCTCACCCAACCGGATACCAACTCGTTCGCCTTCGGCGACCTGCGGGCGCGCATTCCCCTCTCGTCTTTCAACGGACCTGTCACCACCCAGCGACTCGCCATATCCGACCCGAATTCGACCGACGACTTCTCGGCCCTGGTCCGCTTGAGCGACGAGGCCATCGCGGGCGACGACGCACCGGTGACTTTTCCCGCCGGGACACGCCGCTGGGTGGTTCTGGACGTGCACCGGAACGGAACCGCCGCCGCCAGCCCGGTCTACAACGTGCTGACCAACAACTCCACCTGGGGCGTTCTCCAATTCCACGAGGGCGGCCGCAAGGTCCGCATTGTGCAAAACCTCACCGGCACCCCCCGCAGCTACACCGGCAGCTTTGTGGTCGGCACCAACTACGGCACCACGTCGCTGCACCGGAGCTGGACCAACACGATCACGCAACTGCCCGCGCCCGCCGGCACCGCCGTCGTGACGGACACCGTGCCGGCTTACGGCCACATGATCGCGGTGAACAGCAACCAGCCCGAGGACCACACGTTCTCCCACCGCACCTCGGCCGAGGTTTACGGAGCGCCGGCCTACCTCAACGAACTCATGACCTACGCCTGCGGCTCAACCCGACCCACGACTGTGCACACCTCGCCGCAGGCCCTCTCATTCCCCCGCCTCCGCCCCGATGTCACTTACCGGGTCGAGGCGACCTCAAACCTCACCGCGTGGAAAGTTCTCGCCGAGAACCCCGGGAACTTGGGAGAAATCGTGACCGTGCCCGACACACCAGGGTTGGGCGAAGATCCCTCCCGGCGCTTCATGCGCCTGAATCTGAGTGTGCCACCACCATGACCCGCACCTCTCCCCGACCATGAAGAATGCCGTTTTGCTCGGACCCCCGAACCTCCTGGCCGCCGCCTACCCGGAGTCCATCCGCGCGGAAATCTCCCGCCTCGTCCGTCTGGACCCGTGCGAGATCGACAGTGATGCGTGGCGTGACCACCGGGATGTGCTCTCCCGTGCGGAGCTCATCTTCTCGACCTGGGGGCTTCCCGCGCTTGATCGGGAGTTCCTCGCCGCAGCACCGTCCCTCAAAGCCGTGTTCTACGCCGCCGGCACGGTCAAGGGCTTCGTCACGCCCGAGGCGGTCAGCCGCGGCCTCGTTATCTCCAGCGCCGCGGAAGCCAACGGCCTGCCGGTGGCGGAATACTGTCTGGCGGTCATCCTGCTCAGCCTGAAAAACTTCTGGGCCTACCCGCGGCAGGCACCGGCGGATAAGTTCCTCAAGGTCGGGGACCAGCCACGCGGTGTCTACGGCGCCACGGTCGGTCTCGTCTCCCTCGGCGCGGTCGGGCGGCGCCTCGCCGACCTGCTGGCCGGGCACGAGGTTCGCGTCATCGTCTACGACCCCTATCTCAGGCCGGAAGAGGTCGCGCGGCACCACGCCACCATCGCCTCCTTGGACGAGGTATTCAGAGAGAGTGACGTGGTCAGCCTGCACACGCCGTGGATTCCGGAAACCGAGGGACTCGTCGGCGGGGCACAGATCCGCGCGATGAAACACGGGGCCACTTTTCTCAACACGAGCCGCGGCGCCGTCGTTGATGAACCCGGCCTTTGTGCGGCGCTCCACGATCGGCCCGACATCACCGCGATCCTCGACGTCACCCACCCGGAGCCGCCGCTGCCCGGTTCGCCGCTGCGCACACTGCCCAACGTCATTCTCACGCCCCACATCGCGGGCAGCATGGGATCGGAAGTTTCGCGGCTCGGGCGTTGGATGCTGGAAGAGGCCGAGCGCTACCTCTCCGGGGTCGAATTGCAGCATCAGGTCGACTACGCCCGGCTCGCTCGCATGGCATGAAAGCAACCGCCGCGATCTGGCGACACTGGGGCGCGGCCGCCGCGATTCTCGCCGCGCCTTTGGCCGTCAGCGGCGAAATCACGCCCCGCTCACCGGAGAACCAGGTGTTCCAGTGGAGCGTGACGGCGACAAACGAAGCATGGCCGGTGGAGTTGCGGAACACCGCATCCGCCTACCTCTGGATCCCCGAGGATTGCGCCAAGCTGCGCGGGCTTCTCATCCTCGGGGCCAACGTGCCCGAGCACATGCTGGTCGGGCATCCCGCCATCCGCGAGGCCTGCCGGAGGAACGCTCTCGGCATCGTCTGGACCGCCCCGACGTTCTGGAATTTCCGCAAGGAAGCGAAAGGGCAGGACGAGACGCAGGTCGACTTCCTCGAGCGTGTCCTCGCCGACCTCGCCGAGAAATCGGGCTACGCCGAAGTCGCCACGGCCCCTTGGCTTCCCGTCGGCGAATCCGGCCACCTGCTGATGGTCTGCGGCCTCATCAACCAGCGCCCGGACCGCTGCATCGCCGGCATCTGCGTGAAGAATCCCCACGAACCCGCCAACAAGACGGTGCCGCTCCTCTGGACCCTCGGCACGGCCCAGGAATGGGGACAGATGAAGAAGGACATCCGCGAGTCTTGGCTGGATGCCGGGGCCTATTCCAACTGGATGCAGCAACGCGTCGAGAACTCCTGGCCCCTGAGCCTCGTCGTCGAATTCGGCACCGGCCACTTCTATTGCTCGGACGCGATGGTTGACTACTTCGCCGCCTATATCCAGGCGGCGGCCAAGGCGCGGCTGTCCGACGACGGTTCACCGCAACTCAAACGCCTCGACATGGATGCCGGCGTGCTGGCCCACCTGCCGGTGGCCGGGCAGACGGACCTCGCGGTCATCCCCTACGCCGCGGCCTCGCCCGAACAACGCCGGCGCCCGTGGTTCTTCAACGAGGCCCTCGCCCTCCGCGCCCAGGAACTCACGAGGGCGGACCTGACCACCGCCCCGCAGTTCGTCGGCGTGGAGGCCGGCGAGGGCTGCCGCACCGAACCCTACGCCCTGAATTCCGTGACGAAGCTTTTCGTCAAGGGCGACGGCACGTTCACCGTTCGTCCCATCTTGCTCGACCGCATCCCCGACGGCTTTGTCGCTGCGGGCGAACCCCTCGCCAAGGCGGAGGGCGAACCACTAGCCGAATGGATCTGCGGACCCTACGCGCCGGACGGCCCGAACCGCTTCCGCATCTCACTCGACCGCACGTGGACCGGCCGCGCCGCCACCTACCTCATCCTCCGCCACGAGGGCGATGCCAAGACCCGGCGCACTGTCCAACCCGTGCACATGACGATCGAACAAAACAAGGAGGGCGCGCCGCAGACCATCACCTTCGACCAATCCGCCGACGTCCCTGCGGGCACGGCATCGGTCAAACTTTCCGCGCAGTCCGACTGCAGCCTCCCCGTCTCCTTCTTCGTCAGCCACGGCCCCGCCACCGTCGAGGGAGATACCCTCAAGTTCACCCCGATCCCGCCCGGCACCAAATTCCCCGTCGAGGTCAGCGTGACCGCCTGGCAATGGGGA
Organism: Chthoniobacterales bacterium; assembly: GCA_041736875.1. Taxonomy (GTDB): domain Bacteria; phylum Verrucomicrobiota; class Verrucomicrobiia; order Chthoniobacterales; family JACTMZ01; genus JACTMZ01. Next base: position 8,942 of record JBGSSV010000024.1, read on the forward strand.
CGCGCGAGCGAACCGCCCGTGCAGGCAGCCAAGCCAGTGACGCGCACTTTTCAACTCACCAAACCATGAAACCACCCCTCCCCGCCGCCATCGCCATGATTATGATCTCGAATACCCTCCCTTGCATCTCCGCCGAAGCGACCGCCGACCGCATGGCGTGGTTCGACGACGCTCGCTTCGGACTGTTCATCCACTGGGGCGTCTATGCGGTCCCGGCCGGCGAATGGCAGGGCAAGCAGATTCCCGGCATCGGGGAATGGATCATGAAGAACGGAAAAATCCCGGTGGCGGACTACAAGGCCTTGGCGAAGGACTTCACTGCGGCGAATTACGATCCGGTAGCTTGGGCAAAGTTGGCGAAGGAGGCGGGGATGAAATACATCGTCATCACCTCGAAGCATCATGACGGATTTGCGCTTTACGATTCCGACGTCACCGATTGGGACGTGATGACTTCCGGCGCCAAGCGCGACCTCCTCGCCCCGCTGGCCGAGGCCGCGCGCAAGGAAGGGCTGAAGTTCGGCCTCTACTACTCGCAGGCGCAGGACTGGAACCATCCTGGTGGCGCGAAGGCCGGCGGCGCCGGTGACTGGGATCCCGCCCAGGCCGGCAGCTTCGACGAATACCTGGCCAAGATCGCCCTTCCCCAGGCTAAGGAAATTGTCGGGCGATACGAGCCGGACATCCTTTGGTGGGACACGCCCACGGACATGACCCCGGAGCGCGTGAAGCCGCTCGCCGACTTCATGGCGAAGCACCCTCTCATCATCAACAACAACCGCCTCGGCCAAGGCTTCGCCGGTGACACGAGAACCCCCGAGCAACACATCCCGCCGCGCGGCTACCCGGGGCAGCATTTCGAGGTCTGCATGACCATGAACGACACGTGGGGATTCAAGAAGGACGACCACAACTGGAAGAGCGTGCGGCAACTCCTGCGCAACCTCTCCGACATCAGCAGCAAGGGCGGCAACTTCCTCCTCAACGTCGGCCCGACCGCCGACGGGCAAATCCCGCCGGAGAGCGTCGAGCGACTCCAGGCCGTGGGCCGGTGGATGAAGGTCAATGGCGAGGCCATCCACGGCACGAAGGCCGGTCCGTTCCCCCGCCGCCTGCCGTGGGGCCGCGCCACCATGCGCTCCAATGCCGACGGTTCGACCACGCTCTACGCACACGTGTGGGAATGGCCTGCTGACGGCCGCATCGTGCTGCCCACCGTCACCGAAACCCCGGACGCCGCGCGCCTGCTCATCGACGGAGCCCTGATCACCACGGAGGCCTCGCCCGAAGGCCTCGTCGTCCGCCTGCCTGCAGCGGCGCCTGACGACGATGTCTCCGTGGTGCGCCTCGACTTTCCCGGCGTGGTCAAGGTCACCCAGGAGGCCTTCCTCACCCCCGGCCCCGACGGCCGAGTGAGCTTCGGCGCGGCCGATGCCGACGCCCACGGCCATTGGGACGGCAACATCCAGCTCCGCAACTCCGGCCCCGACGCCTACCTGACCGACTGGAAGAATCCGAAGTGGCGCCTCGAATATGCGCTCAAGACTGCCGCCGCCGGCCAGTGGACGGTCACCGCCGAGGTCGCCGCGCCCGACGCCACCCCGCTCATCCTCGCCGTCGGAAAGACCGAGACACCCGTCGAGGTCGCTGCGACCGGGCCGGGCCTCACATGGAAGACTGTAACCCTCGGGGTCATCGACCTGCCGGCCGGCGAGACCTCCTTCGAACTGCGCGGCGCGCCCGGCGGTTGGAAGGGGCTCAGCCTCCGCCACGTCTGGCTCTCACCCAAGCTGTGAACACTCGTCAGTGTCTTCCGCCATGCGCTTTGTGCCGTCCACGTTCATGAGCGCGGCGGTTCTCGTCTCGACGTTGACCTCGGCACTTCAAGCCAGAGAAACGCTTTCTCTCGACTCCGCATGGCGCTTCCATCTCGGCGACATTCCGATGCCCGTCATCACGGGCCACGGCCCGACCTACTCCAACGCCAAAGCCGGCAAGGCCTGGGGCGCCGCCGCGCCCGAATTTGACGACAGCGATTGGCGCGTGCTCGACCTTCCCCACGACTGGGTCGTCGATGGGCCCTTCGATCCTCAGGCCAACATCTCCCAAGGCTACCGGCCGCGCGGCATCGCTTGGTATCGGCGGCATTTCCGCCTCGACGAATCCGACCGCGGGAAGCACCTCGAACTCCGGTTCGAGGGCATCGCCACCCACGCCACGGTTTGGGTCAACGGCCTCCTGGTTCACCGCAGCTTCTGCGGCTACACACCCTTCCAGATCGACCTCACGCCGATCGCCACCTACGGCGACCGGCTGAACACGATTGCCGTCCGCGTGGATGCAGACGCGCAGGAGGGCTGGTGGTATGAGGGCGGCGGCATCTACCGCCACACGTGGCTGGAGAAGCGCGCGCCCGTCCACCTCCAAACCTACGGCGTTTATGCCGCCCCGGCCCGCGACGCCGACGGACGCTGGTCTGTCCCGGTCGAGGCGACGCTCGACAACATCGGCTCCGCCGCGGCCCCGGTCGCGATGCTGGCCGAGCTTGTCGACGAGGCCGGCCGCCCCATCGCCCGCGGCCGCACGGACATCTCCGTTCCTCCGCTCCAACCCACCCTCGTCAAACTCCTCCTCGAAGTGCCCGGCCAGCCGCACCTCTGGTCGCCGGAGTCGCCCGCGCTCTACTCGGTGCGCGTCACCGTCGAACGAGACGGCAAACCCGTCGACTCAACCAGCATCCCCTGCGGCTTCCGCACACTCCGATTCGATGCCGAGCGGGGCTTCTTCCTCAACGACCAGCCCTACAAGATCCAAGGCACCTGCAACCATCAGGACCACGCCGGGGTCGGCGTCGCCGTGCCGGCCGCGATGTGGGATTTCCGCATCCGCCGCCTGAAAGAACTCGGCTCAAATGCCTACCGCTGCGCCCACCACCCGCCCGCGCCTGAGTTCCTCGACGCTTGCGACCGCCTCGGCATGCTTGTCATGGACGAGAATCGGAACTTCAACCACACGCCCGAGTATCTGGGCCAGCTCCGCACCATGCTGCGCCGCGACCGCAACCACCCGAGCGTTTTCATGTGGTCTGTCTTCAACGAGGAGCCCATGCAGGGCACCGCACAAGGCCGGGAGATGGTCCGCCGCATGGTCGCCGAGGTCCGCCGCTGGGATACCACCCGCCCGGTTACTGCCGCGATGAGCGGCGGCATGAACGGGGAGGAGGGCGTCTTCGAGGCTGTCGACGTCATGGGCTTCAACTACTGCGACCATTCCTACGACTCTTTCCACGAGAAGCATCCCGACCTACCCGTTCTCAGTTCCGAGGACACCTCCGCCTTCATGACGCGCGGAGAGTTTGAGACAGACAAGACGCGCCATGTCATCAGCTCCTATGACGACGATCACGCCAAGTGGGGACACCCCCACCGCAAGGCATGGCAGCTCATCGCCGAGCGACCCTTCCTCGCCGGAGGCTTCGTCTGGACGGGCTTCGACTACCGCGGCGAACCGCAGCGTCTCTCCTGGCCCTCCGTTTCCTCGGTCTTCGGCATCATGGACACCTGCGGCTTCCCGAAGACCGCCTACTCCATCCACCAAGCAAACTGGATCAAGGACCGTCCCGTTCTCGCCATCGCCCCGCATTGGAACTGGCCGGGTCGCGAGGGCCAACTCATCCGCGTCATCGTCATGACCAACGGGGACAGCGCTGAGCTTTTCCTCAACGGCACATCCCTCGGCCGCAAAGACCGCCCTGCCTTCGACTACGTCGAGTGGGAGGTGCCCTACGCCCCCGGCCGGTTGGAGGCCGTCTCCTACAAGGACGGACGCGAACACGCCCGCAGTGTCGTAGAAACCACCGGCGAGGCGGCGGCCATCACTCTCGCGCCCGATCGTCCCTCGCTCGCCGGCGACGGCCGCGACGCCATGCCGATCACCGTCTCGGTGGTCGACTCCGCAGGCCGCGTCGTCCCGCGGACGGACAACGAGATCAGCTTCACCGTCACCGGCCCGGGCGAGAACATCGGACACGGCAACGGCGACCACAACAGCCACGACCCCGAGCAGGGCCCGCGCCGCAAGGTCTTCCACGGTCTCGCCCAGCTCATTGTCCGCTCCCATGCCGGGTCGGGCCTGCTCCTCATCCGCGCCGAGTCTCCCGGCCTCCGCTCCGCGGAGGTCACCGTCAATGTGCGAGCCGTCCCG
>JBGSSV010000046.1:0-5301 GCA_041736875.1 Chthoniobacterales bacterium
GGACCGACTCGCCGGTCGTCGCCACGGCCAGACTGCGCGTCGTCGGGATGCCCAGCGCGTGCATGGCCTCGCCGATGATGTATTCCCGCAGCATCGGTCCGAGGGCCGCACGCCCGTCGCCGCCCCGCGAATACGGGGTGCGCCCCGATCCCTTGAGCTGCAGATCGAAACGCCTTCCATCCGGCGCGAGATGCTCACCGAGCAGAATGGCCCGGCCGTCCCCCAGATTGGTGAAGTGCCCGAACTGATGACCCGCGTAAGCCTGCGCGATCGGCCCGGCACCCGGCGGGATACGGTTGCCGGCAAAGATCTCCGCCCCGTCCGAGGTATTGAGGACGCCGGGGTCGAGGCCGAGATATTGGGCCAGAGGCTCGTTGAAAACGGCCAAACCGGGTGCCGTCACGGGCACTGGACCGACCCGGGAAAAAAGCGCGTCAGGCAACCGCGCGTAGGAATTGTCAAAACGCCACCTCGCGGGTCCGGTTTCTTGATGGTGTGGGCGTGCTGGCACCCGGCTAAGGTGCGTCGGCGGGGGCGTCATGCAACGATTTTCCGTCATCAACCGCCCGACCCAAGCGTTGACGCCGCGCCGCGCCAATGGCAATTTTGTGGGTTCCAATTTGGTGAGGTGGCTGAGTGGTCGAAAGCAGAGCTTTGCTAAAGCTCCGTAGGCCTTAAAACCTACCGAGGGTTCGAATCCCTCCCTCACCGCCATCCCCCACTACCACGCGTAAGCGTTCGGGGCCGCGCCGCCGGGGCCGGGGAAAATCTTGTCGAGCTCGGCCAGGTTTTCCGCGGTCAGTTTGATCTCGAGGGAACGCAGGGCACCTTCGAGTTGCTCGACGGAGCGCGGGCCGATGATGGGCGCGGTGACCACGGGGTTGTGGAGCAGCCAGGCTACGGCAACGTCGGCCGGGTGGTGTCCGATGGTTTCGCAGAAGGACTCCCATTGTTCCAGTTGCGGGCGCTTTTTCTCGACCTGTTCCTCCATGCTTTTGTCAGAGCGCCGGCCGTCTTTTTGTTTTTTCAGCACGCCGCCCAGCAACCCTCCGCCGACCGGACTCCACGGAATGAGGCCAAGGCCGAAATGAGCGCAGGCTGGTATGACCTCCAACTCGATCATGCGCTGGGCCAGGTGGTAGATGCTTTGCTCGCTGGCCAAGCCCTGATGATGCCGCGCACTGGCGGTCATGCAGGCCGTGGCAATGTCCCATCCGGCAAAGTTGGACGAGCCGACGTAGATGATTTTGCCTTGTTGCTGCAGGGTTTGCATGGCATCCCACATCTCGTCCATCGGACAATCCCGGTCGATGTGATGGAGTTGGTAGAGGTCGATGGTCTCCACGCCGAGGCGGCGGAGGCTGTCCTCGCAATGGCGGATGATTTTGGGAGCCGAATAGCAGCGGGAGTCGCGGTTGATTTCACCGGGCCGGCCCTCGATTTTCATCGGGTTGTAAACCTTGGTGGCGAGAATGATGTTTTCCCGTCGGCCGCCCTGCGCGAGCCAACGCCCGATCAGTTCCTCGCAGGAACCCGGATAACTCGACCACGCGCCGTAGACATCCGCCGTGTCGAAAAAATTGATGCCCGCCTCCAGCGCGCGGTCCATCACGGCAAAACTCTCTTTTTCATCGGCGACCCAGCCGAAATTCATCGTGCCCAAACAAAGGGGAGAAACCTGCAAACCGCAGCGGCCCAAGCGTCGATAGTTCATAGCGCGAAGTGTAACCATGGGACCCGCGGATGTCACCAGCAGGGTCTGCCTCCACCCCACGGCGAGAATTCTGTTGGACCGCAAAACCGGAAAGTGAAAGTCTGCCAGCCTCATGAAAACCCTGCGCTTCCCCATGGCCGCAACAGCTGCGTTACTGGCCGCCTCATTCCTCATTGCCTCGGTCCAGGCAGAAACCCCGGCCGCCAAAACGATGGTCGAGGGCACTTTCCTCGGCGACGGCAAGGACGGAAAGCTCAAGTATCTCGTGGTGCAGCCGCGGGAGGAATTCAACGACCAAGCAGCCATCCGCCTGATCTTCACCGAAAAGGACCCCTCCTCCTCGAAAAAGCCGGACTTCGACGCCGGCTTCAAGAAATTGGGCAGCGCCCTCTTGATCAGCGTCAAGCGCGACGGCGGAATCTTCGGCTGCGAGGTCGCGCACTCGGCTCATGAAAAATCTCCCTTTTCCGCCATCGGGCAAATCAAGATCGAGGACTGGCAGGTGACCGACACCATGGTGTCGGGGCGCCTGACCACGGGCGGCGAGGACGACGCCTTCGGGCAGACATGGAATGTCGACCTGAAATTCTCCGCGCCGCTCCCGCCCGGTGCGTTTGCCGCGGTGAGCACACCCGCTCCCACACCTGCGGAGGAAAGGGATGAACCAGCCACCGCGACGGGACCGAAGCTGCCGGTGGGCGAACTGCCCCTCCCCGCCTCGGCGCTGGATGTCGAGTTCAGGAAGCCCGTGGGCCAGATCGGCTTTCGCTCCGACGCCTCGGTCAGCGCCGTGACCGAAGAGTTTTCCAAAGCCCTCAAGCAGCAGGGGTGGAAGGACGGACCGGGGAACCTCGCGACCAAGATGAATGCCATCCTCAAGCGCGAGCGGGATGGTGCAAGTTTGACCATCATGATCCAACCCGCCGGAAAAGGCTGTAAGGTCACGGTCATGACCGAGGGGTTGGACTGGACGGACACACCCGCCTCCGCCGCCGCTCCCGCTCCCGCGAAGGCTGGCGGAGCACCTGGCATCGAAGTGGACGTGAATCAGTTGATCAACGACGCATTGAAGCAGGTTCCCGGCGGTCGGTGAGCACAACGCCGCCTTGGACGTTGGACCGTAGATCCTGGCGTCCGGAAGACGTTCCCGGACCCTACGCCTGCTTGCTGGATCGGTAGTGGATGACGTTGACTTTTTCCATCGTGACGAGGCCTCCATCCATCATCTCATCGAGCACCGGGAGGAAGCTCTGGATTTTTTCCTCCGTCTCCACCACCTCGATGATCATGGGCAAATCCATAGACAGCTGAAGAATCTTCGCTGTGTGGATGAGACTGTTGGCCCCGAAACCCATCGGGCCCCGCAGCACGGTCGCTCCGGCGAGGCCGAGTTCGCGCAGTTTCAGGACAATGGCTTCATAAAGCGGCTGATGCCCATGTCGGTCGCTCTCGCCGAGCATGATGCGGAGCAGGACGGCGTCTTCGGGGAGGGTTTTCATGGGAAGAACTATCTGGAGACCAAAGCTGAACCCAGCATGGCTCCGAGCCAGACGAAGGCAAGGCAGAGGACGAGTGAGAGAACTACGTAAAGCGACGCGTAGAGCCACTCGCCCTCGGAAAGCAGGTTGATGGTCTGCAGACCGAAGGAGGAGAACGTGGTGAACCCGCCGAGCACGCCGATGCTGACAAACTGCCTCAGCAGCGGCGAGACCAGCAGAGGGCCGTCCGGCGAGGTCAAGGAGGTGAAGATGCCGATGAGCAGGCAGCCCAAAGCATTCACAGCCAGGGTGCCGAGGGGGAACGTTTCGCCGAAGCGCGCCGCCACGGCCAGCGACATCCAAAGGCGGGCGCCGGAGCCCAGGGCACCGCCAGCCATGACCGCGAGATAGGTGGGCCAAAGGGCGGTCATAAGACGACGACGAGAACAAGGGGCGTGCCTTGGAGGGAGCGGCAGAAATACATGCTTTTCCGTAGGGCATCGCAGGGACAGCCATGCCCTGTCAAGGGCTCAACCACGGCCCGCTGCTCCAATGGTGAGCCAGACAAAACGAGACTTGACCAGCCGCAGACACGATGGAAGTGTCCGCGGTCATGTTGTTGCTCCGCTGCCGCCGCTTTGCTGCCGCGCTCTTGCTCGCCGCGCTGGCCTGCGGCGCAGGCGCCCACTTCGCCGCTCTGCAAGCGGTGGCGTGGGCCGGGATGGTCTGGAACTACTCAGCTTCCGCCGGGTCGCTTGCTGAGGGCACCCGCAAGGCCTTTGATGGGGAACATCCGTGCACCCTCTGCACCCGCATCAAGGATGCCTCGGCCAAGACCCAGCAGAATCCAGCCAAGACTTTCGAGACCGCGAAGAAGATCGACCTCCTGGTCCTCCCGCGGGACGCCGGCGTGGGTCCCCGAGAGGGGGGCGATTTTTCCTATCCACGCCCGCCGGACGCATGGGCTTCGGCCCGGGCTGACGCCCCTCCCCAGCCGGTCCCGATAGTTGGTTGACCTGACAAAGTCCGGTGCTCACCGGGCTTTTTGAGCGGTTGCGTGCAACCGCAGCAGCCAAGGCGAATCGCTTCGCCTGACCGCTCAGCCTCATCCGTCCGGCGTGTGCCGCGCGGAAGCGTCTCCACGGACGCACCAAACTCTCAACCAAGCATCGCATCTGTATTGACATGAAAATTTCACACCAACTCATCGCGGCAACCGCCGCCATCGCTTCATTCCTCACCCAGTCAGCCTCGGCCCACATCGGCTATGGCGGCAGGGATTTCGGCACTAACCCAGTGTCCCTCGCCATCACCAACCAAACTGTCAGCAGCAGCTTCGGCTGGGCCGACGCCACCGACGCCGACTGGGGCGACAGCCATCGCGGCCGGTTCTTCCGGTTCACGTTGACCAACACCACCTCGGTCTCCATCAGCGTGCAGCGGAACACCCTCGGCACGGGAACCAACGGCATTTTCCTGCCGGCCTTCTCGCTCTTTCAGGGACTCGGGCATCTGGCGCCCGAACAAGGGAGCCACGATTCCGCGGCGCTTTCGGTGGCGTCGCGCCCCACCAACACCGAAGGCTCGCTCCGCGCTCTGGTTGACTGGTCCATCGGCAACGATCCGACCTACGTGACCAATGGCGATCCGGGCAGCGGGATCCTCTATGCCGCAAGTCTGAGAAACTTCACCTACGTCGGCCACGCCGCGGACGGCACGACCAACAACTACGGCGATGTGGTCGGCATCAACGGCGACGGCACCGCCGACGGGTCCGTCTCGGCCACCTTCGACAACCTCACGGCGGGCGACTACTCGCTGTTCGTCGGCGGAGCGAACTACGGAGCCCAGCCATCCGAGCCGGGCCCGACCTACCCGACCTACGGCATCAGCACGACCGTCTCCGTCGTGCCCGAGCCGTCCACCTGGGCCTTGCTGGCCCTCGCCGCGGGCGGAGCCGCCCTGCTTCGCCTGCGCCGACGTGCCGAATAGATCTTCAACGACGGTCTGCGGGAGCAACTCCACCGGCTTTACGCTGGTGGAGTTACTCGTGGCCGTGGCCGTGGTGGCCCTGCTCTCCGCCTTCGCCCTCGCGGCGGCCGGCGGGGC
>JBGSSV010000066.1:0-5116 GCA_041736875.1 Chthoniobacterales bacterium
GCGGGGTCACCGGCCGCGGTGGCATGGCCCCGGCAGGCAGCCCGAGGGCCTCCATCAATTCCTTCATCGGATCCTGCGCAGGCTGGGCCGGACGCCGGAGTGGCGGGGGCTGCGTTGGCACGCCCTGGGTATAAACATTGCGCCGCGCGGCGGACGGTTCCTCCGCCGCCTTGCGCTTCATCTCGGCCAGTTCGCGTTTCTCCGCCGCCTTTTGCAGGAGCCAGTTCACCAGGCTGATGAGCCCGATGACGACAAGAATGACTAATTGCTCCATGACGGAACAGGCGGGTTACCGCGCTTCGGCCGAACCACGCTCAGAACCGGCGATGGACTCGCGCATCTGCGAATCGGCCTGGACGTTTTTCATCCGCATGTAATCCATGATGCCCATGTTGCCATTGCGGAAGGCCTCAGCCATGGCCAGGGGCACTTGGGCTTCGGCCTCGACGACCTTGGCCCGCATCTCCTGGGTCTTGGCGCGCATTTCGCCCTCGAGCGCGACGGCGGCCGCCCGCCGAACTTCCGCCCGGGCCTGCGCCACCACCTTGTCGGCCTCGGCCTGCTCGCTTTGCAGTTTCGCCCCGACGTTCTCGCCCACATCGACGTCGGCGATGTCGACGGACAAAATTTCAAACGCCGTCCCGCTGTCCAGACCCTTGTCGAGGACGGTCTTCGAGATGCGATCGGGATTCTCCAACACATCCTTGTAGGAAAGGGCCGAGCCGATCGAGGTGACGATGCCCTCGCCCACGCGGGCGATGATCGTTTCCTCGGTCGCGCCGCCGACAAAACGGTCGAGGTTCGAGCGGACGGTCACGCGGGCCTTGACCTTGACGCCGATGCCGTCGCGGGCCACCGCGTCGATGGTCGAGCGGCCGGAACCGGGGGCCGGGCAGTCGATGACTTTCGGATTGATGCTGGTGCGCACGGCCTCGAGCACCGTCTTGCTCGTGCCCTTGATGGCGAGGTCGATCGCGCAAGCGCGGTTGAAATCCAATTTGATCCCCGCCTTGCCGGCGGCGATCAGCGCCAAGACCACGGCATCCACACTGCCGCCGGCCAAGTAGTGGGCTTCGAGTTCATCGGTGTCGAGCGGGATGCCCGCTTTCACTGCGGTGACGCGGCTGTCAACGATCATCCCGACCGGCACCCGCCGCAACCTCATGCCCACCAATCGGGCGAAGGAGACGGGGGCATCGGCGATCTTGGCGCGCAGCCAGATGCCAAAGAAGTTGAAGAGAACGATGAGCAGGACCAGCCCGATGACGAGAGCCAGACCGGTGACGACAAGAATGATGAGTGATCCCATGCCCCCAGATTACACCGAAGCAACGGGGGAGGCTAGCGCCTCTTTGCTGCGGACAACGACCCGCATGCCGTCGGCCGCCACGACCACGAGGCCCGAACCCTCCGCAAGAAACTCGCCCACCGTGGTGACATCCACGCGCTTGCCGGCAATGCGGGCCGTGCCAGCCGGGCGCAGGGCGGTCAGGGCGGTGCCATCCTCTCCGATCAGGCTCCGGTTGTTTTCCGCCCCCGGATCGACCGGTTGGCTGCGCTGGAGAATGATCCGGCGTCCCACGAAGGTGCGCGGAAAAATGGACAACCACAGGAGGAACCCTCCAAGGGTCAAGCCGCTGACCAGGAAGAAGGCGATCACGCCGGCCGTGGGGCCGTGTTGAACAAAGACCAAGCCAACCGAGCCGGCGAGGCAAAGCAGGCCGACGAAGCCCAGCACAAGACCGGGGACGAAGACCTCCGCAGCCAGCAGCAGGAAACCGGCGACGAAGAGGGCGACAATGAGTGAGGTTCCGTCGGGCATGGCGTAATCAATCATTACCACGTTTCGCCGGGCGACCGACAAAGAAAGCACTGATGCTGTCGCCGACACGCTCCGCGGTTTCGGTCGTGTCCTCCCATGCATTTTCGCTCCAGCGTTCGACATGCCCCACAAGCCCCCCACCCTCGACCCAGCCCGTGCTCGAGCTGCGGGGGGGGGGTGATGGAATTGGTTTCGCGGTTGTGGCCGTCAGGTGCGCGGCCAGTGCCGGGGTTTGCTTGAGGGCGGTGATGACCGCTCCATCCTTGGCCGAGAGGTCGACCACGCCGACCTCGCTTCCTCCCCGGTCGAAGAGGCGAACGACCCAGACCGGAACGCCGTTTTTGTTGACCAGTTGGTAGTTGACCGAATCGAAGCCCAACTTGACCCGGCTCGCCTCCTGGTTCGCTGCGGTGAAGGCCCCGGTGGAGTCAAGGTTGAGACCCCTCGCAGCCATGACGCCGGCCGTGGGCCCCGGTTGCACGGGGGTGCGCTCGCTGATGATCCCCTTCTTCGAGACAACCAACTCGCGCACACCGCCCCGGGCTGCGGTGTCCTTGAAAAGCAGCAGCCATTGGTCCGGCTGTGGATTGCCGTCCGCCCCGCGCATCTCGACCAGGGAACCGAGCATGGCCTGCCCCTGCACGCGCCCGACGGCGCGCAGCGCTTCGTAGGCCGGAATCTGCTGGGCCTGCGCGGCGGGGGCGGCAGCGCAAACAGAAAGGAGGAGAATAGAAAACAAACGCATCTTCATACCCGCCCATTCTGCCCCGAAACAGCGGCCAATTCCAGTGCCTAAGCCGCCGGAGACGGACTTTTGCCGCGGAGAAGGGCCTTTTCCTCTGCGGAAAGAAAGGCGATTTCCCAGGCGTTCTCCAGCGCCCGCGCGATCTGCGCGTCGCCCAACCCGGCGGCCCGAGCGGCCACTTCAAGTTCGTGGGGGAGATCGATCCCGCTGATTCCGGGATCGTCCGTGTTGATCGTGGCCAACAGTCCATCGTCCAGAAATTGCCTCAGCGGATGACTCCGGTAGTCGGGCACCGTGCTCGTCTGGACGTTGCTCGTGAGGTTGGCCTCGATGCCGATGCGGCGACTGCGCAGCAGATCCATGACCTCGGGATCCTCGACGGCGCGCACGGCGTGACCGATGCGGGTGGCGCCGAGCATTTCAATCGCCGTGACGATGCTTTGCGCCCCGGCCGCCTCCCCGGCATGAACCGTGACCTCCCAACCCGCGTCCCGCCCTTCGCGGAAATGGTCGACAAACAACTCCGCCGGCCAGTTTCCCTCATCCCCGGCGAGATCGAGCGCAACGATGTCCGCCCGGTGCTCGAGCAGGGCGCGGAGTTCCCGCCGCGCGCGGATGGGGCCGTAGGTGCGGGTGAGGATGCCGATGAGATTGGCCCGCACCCCGGTCTGCTCCTGACCCTCGCGCACGCCCTGGATCACGGCCGCGGTGACCAGCGCAGGATCCAAATTGTGTGCGTCAGCCATGAAGCACGGACTGAACCGCAGCTCGATGTAACGGATGCCCTCCCGCTGCGCGTCCTCGACATTCTCGCGGGCGACCCGACGGCAGGCCTCGTAGTCGGCCAGCACGGCCGTCATCCAGCGGAACTTGGCCAGAAACTCAACCAGCCCCGGCTGAGGCGTGGTCACAACGACATGCGGGCGCAATTCCGCGGGCGTCCAAGCCGGCAACGGAATGTGGTGCTCACGCCCGAGTTCCAGAATAGTCTGCAGGCGGATGCTGCCATCGAGGTGGCGATGAAGGTCGATCAAGGGCGGACGGGCGGACATGCGGACGGGAGCATTGGCAACGGTGGGCTGCGGGACAAGTGGAATCAATCGGTCCCGGCCACGCGCCCCAGTGCCGCGGCCAGCGTGGCGAAGGCATACGGAAAACCGAGGCGCTCGGCCACCGCCGGCCGCACGCGCGAGCTGTCGAGCAGGACGGAGGCGAGTCCGCCGAGGCTCGCGCGGAGGACGAAAGCCGGCACGGGAAACAAGGCCGGACGGCGCACCGCGTGGGCCAAGGTGCTGGTGAATTCGCGGTTGGTGCAGGGGTCGGGCAGGACGGCGTTGAGCGGTCCGCGCACCGCCTCACGCTCCACCGCCCACAAGGCCAGTCCGGCCACGTCATCCACATGGATGCAGGACATCCATTGCTTCCCCCCGCCGAGGCGTCCGCCAAGGCCCGCGCGGAAAACGGGCAGAACCAGCTTCATGGCGCCGCCGGACCCGAGGACGAAACCCGTGCGCAAGCAGACAACCCGTGTCACCTCCCCCGCCCGCTCCGCCTCGGCCTCCCAAGCTTGCGTGACCCTGGCAAGAAAACCGTTTCCGGCGGGAGAGGCCTCGGTCACCTCGCGGTCCCCGGTGTCGCCGTAGAATCCCGTGGCCGACCCGCTGACCAAAACGCGCGGCGGACGGGCAGCGCGCAGGATTCCGTCCACCACGCTGCGCGTGCCGAGCACGCGGCTGACCATGATCCGTTCGCGCTTGCCCGCAGTCCACAGGCCGAAGACCGGCTCGCCGGCAAGATGCAGCACGGCATCAAGACCATCGACGTCGGCCGGTTGCCCCGGGACGAAGGAACGGACGTCGGCGTTTCCCGTCGCGGCCAACTTCTCCGGGTTGCGGGTGAAAACCGTCACGCGCCAACCGCGCTGAGCGGCAAGTTCCGCGGTCCGCTGGCCGATGAATCCGGTTGCTCCGGTGATCCCGAGGTGCATCAGTCGAAAGTCCGGTGCAGCCAGGTGTAGGGAAAACGATTGCCCGGACAGTCGGTCGGCTTGGGGTTGATCTCGCGGTGCGCCTTGACGATGAGCACCTTCCCCTTGCTGCGGCCGACCCGGTCGCGCACGTAGCGGATGAGTTCCTGCAGTGCGGCCAACTGCGCGGGCGTGGGTTTGTCGCGGTTGAAATCACCGACGAAGCAGACCCCCAGGGCGATATTGTTGAGGTAATCGCTGGCCACGTGGCCGCCGTTGATCTGCTGGGTCCAGCGCGAGCCGATCTCGATCTCGCCGTCGCCCGAGGACGTGCCGTTGCCGATGACGAAATGGTAGGCCAAGCCGTTCTTCATTTTCCGCACATTGCGGTGGTAGGAGTTGAAGACCTTGGCATTGCCCTGCCGTGTGCCGCTGTTGTGCACGATGAAGTATTTCCATCGTCCGCGCTTGACGGGGGCGCGGTCAATGGCCGCGCGCACCTCGCGGGTCAGGTAGGTGTAACGCGGGCCGCCGCCCAAACCGAACAAGCCGCGGCGCTCGGGCTTCGGCGTCGGCGCCAGGC
>JBGSSV010000071.1:0-44254 GCA_041736875.1 Chthoniobacterales bacterium
CGCTGCACGCGGGTCACCATCCGCACCGCCGACATCCTCCGCTGGACCCTCGGACGCACGCGTCACGCCGTGGTCATGGCCAACGTGTTCAGCGAGATTCTCCACGCCGCCGCGCCGCGGTTGAAGCGGGCGATGGCGCCCGGCGGATGCCTCGTGCTCTCCGGCATCCTGCGGGCTCAGGAAGCGGAAACATTGCAGACCTTTGTGGCGCTCGGACTCTCGCTGGAGAAGGCGGCGCGGCGCGGCAAATGGGTCACGCTGAAACTGCGCGCGCCGGGAGACCCCGCGGCCCGGCGCTAGAGCCCGGCGAGATTTTCCCGCAGGATGGCGCGCTCGGCCTGATGCAGACCGGGAAACTCGTCGAGGATGGCCAGGGCCGAGGAATAAAAACTGCGCGCCCTCTCGGTCTCTCCCCGCATCTGATGGATCACGGCCAGATGGCCGAGGCTGAGTCCGACTTCGGGATGCGTCGTGCCGAACAGTTGCTCGCGAATGCCGAGAGCCTGCATGTGCCTTTGTTCCGCGCCGAGTAAATCACCACGCTCGCACAAAACGGCACCAAGGTTGGTGGCAATGAGCGCGGTCTCGCCATGCACTTGACCATGGCACCTCGACGCCTCATCGAGCGCCATGGTCAGGGTCTCCGTGGCTTCCTCGATCTGGCCGGTGGCCTTGCGCAGCATGGCTAGGTTGTTCAGACACATCGGCACACGATGGGCGCTGCCTGAGCGGCGGTAAAATTCCGCCGCCTGCGCGTAGTGTCCGCATGCCGCCTCGTCCTCCCCCAATCCCTCCTCGACCATGGCCATTTTTGAGGCAACGCGGGCGGCCTCGATCGATTTGGAGCGGTCGGTCAAAATCTCCAGGGCTTCCGCCCAGCAGGAAAGCGCCTCGCGCTCGTCGCCCCGCGCCGAGGCGGTGTCGCCGGCCACCTCGCGGGAGACAGCCAATTCGGCCCGCCCGGCGAAGGGCATCCCGGCACCGGCATCTGTCGGGGCGGAAGGCAACATGCCCTTGAGCCTAAGGCCATCCGCCACCGCCCGGCAATGGCCCATTCAGGCTGGACGGCCGAGAATTCCCGCCAGAAGCCGACGGTTCGAGGGAATCCGCCCCCCGTGGCTCTCGATGGCACCGAGCGGGTTGTCCTCGTGGCCGAACCCCAGCACGCGGCACGCCTCGCTCTCGAAGAACTCGAGCGAACGCCGGGTCGGCGGGTGTGCATCAAGGTGACTGAGCCCGCGGCGCAGGAGGTCGAAAAGCCCCGGGGCGGCATGCCCGGGCTCGGTCAGTAGGTCGCACAACTCGGCGAAATACGAGGCAGCCAGCAGGCGCGCATAGTCCTCGCGCAATCCTTCCCAGGTCGCAATGACCCGCACTTCGCGCAGCGCATGGAGGTCCGACTTGCGCGAGGGCGCGAACTGGATTTCCGCATGGTGGAAGAGGTCCGGACGCGAGCGCAGCGGATTTTCCCGGCGACCGAGCCCGCGGGCGGCCGTGCGGAGTTTGCCGTGGTCGGGGGCGAGCCAGACCAGCACGCTGCTCGTTTCACCGAAGCGGGCGCGGCGCAGCAGGATCGCCTCCGTGGTCTCGGCCGCGGCCATGGACGATCAACCAACCGCCTCGACCAGCAGTTCCTGCAGATGCGCGTAAAAATGCACCTTGAGCAGGGCCACGCCCCGGCGGGTGGCCAGGTCCGGCGGTTCGCGGTGGTCGAGGTCGGGTTCGGTGAAATTGTTTTCTTCCACGATGATCAACCGTGCCTGGTTGAGCGCATTGAGCCAGGCATCGAGGTGCCCGGCGGGGATGACGAGGCGTGTCCCCTCGCCGCTCCGGCTCAGAGCGGCCACATCACGCTGCACAATTTCGCGGCTGGAGGCGAAGAGTTGCTCGAGTCCTGGCCGCACATGATCCTCCCAATCCCGGCGCATCGACTTCTCCGCCTCGCTGGGGCAGGGATCCGGATAGAGCCGCCCGCGGGCCTTCTTGTGCCGCGATGCGGCCTGCGGCAATTCCTCGAGGAGGCTTCCGAAAAGCGGATGGATGTCGCAGAGCTCCCAGGAGTCGGCGGAATGGCGTCGGAATCTCATCGGTCAGCGCTCGGCCTGTTCGAGGGTGGCGAGGAGAAGATAGCCGTGGAGTTGCTCGACGATGGCCTCGGCCCGCTCGCGCTCGCCCGACCAGACAAGGGAACGCCCCTTGTGATGAACCTCCAGCATGTGCCTCGTCGCCTTGTCTCGCGGGAAGCCGAGGACGCGACGGAACACCATGGTCACATAGGACATCAGGTTGACCGGGTCGTTGTGCACGACCACGTTCCAAGGACAGTCCAACTCCTCCTCGGTGCTTGTTTGCTTCCTCGTGATGACGCCGGTCTCGCTCATACCGCCAAGACTTGGAGACCCGGCCCGGCGAGCGGGTCACCCATGGCCTGCCGCAGCATTGCCGCGGTCAGGTCGGCCGACGGCGCAGCCCCGACGGCGCCCGCTCCGGCCAAGAACTCCGCCAGGAGCAGCGCCCCCGTCACCTGGACCGAGGGCAAATGAAAGACGTTTCCACGCACAGCGAAGACGGAGACCAGATGGCCCGCATCCGCCTTGTCCCACACCGCTCCCTGCCAACGCTCCAACAACCTCGCCCCCTGCGGCGGAGCAAAATCGAGCAGGGCCGTTCGTCCAGCCGCGAGGCTGGCCTGCGAAATAGCCCCGGGCAAAGCGGCGCCCAGCGAGGCATCAGCCAGGGCCAGCGCGGACAACGACTGAGCGGCCGAGGCTTCCTGCATCGCCCGCAGCGAGGGTCCAAGAATGGGGTGGAAAATCTGAGTCAGCCACGAATCCCAATCCGCCTCGACCGTCTCGGCGCCGGCTGGTTGGAACGTGGCCGGTCCGCCCTGCCGGTGCGAGGGCAGGCACAGCTCGACCACCCGCCAATGGGCGGCCAGTTCCTCTGCGATCTGCGCATGCGGCGAGGCTTGAATCACAGCCGCAATTTAGCACAGACGCCCGCGGGCGCGGCGCAAAATCTTCTCCTGTATCGCCCGCATGTCCGCCGCCGCCCCGGCATCCGCATCGGTCCACCCGGCCAGGTGGAGCAGGCCGTGCACGACGTAGCGGGCGATTTCCTCGGCGAGCGGCAATCCCCGCTGCCGCGCCTCGCGCCGCGCCGTCTCGGCGCTGAGCACGATCTCCCCGTGGAGGAAAGTGATGACGTCGGTCGGAGCCGGATCGTTCATGAATTCCGCATGCAGGGCCGCGATGCGGCGGTCGGAGACAAGGACGACGGAGATCTCGGACAATCCGCGGAGGACGGAGCCTTGGCGTTCGGCGGCGACCACGCCGGAGCGGGCCCGCTCAACCACGGCAACGGCCAGAGGAAGTTTCATCTCGCGCGGAGCAACCGTCCGCTGGCGGTTGTTCCAGGCCAGCAAGAGGTCCGCGGTCGGCGGCTCAGGCGCTGGCGGACGAGGCGTGTTTCGCCGGCGGGGCCTCTTCATCCTGCGGGTAGGCGATGCGGTTGTGCATCATGTTGAGCAGCGTGAAGCGAAAACTCGCCGCCAGCTTCTTGATATCGGCCAAAGTGAGGGGACATTCATCGAGCAACCCTTCGTCCATTTTCCGCTCAATCACCTCATCGACCAAATCCTCGAGGCGTTGGGGCGTCGGCTGCTTGAGGGACCGCGAGGCGCTCTCGACCGCGTCGGCCAGGCAGATGATCCCGCTTTCCTTCGTCTGGGGATTCGGGCCGGGGTAGCGGAAGTTCTCCTCCCGCACGGCCGGAACATCCTCGGCGCGCAGGTTCATGATTTTGCCGCCGAGACGGGCATCCTCGGCCTGGCGCAGCGCGCGGCGGTGGAAAAACAGGACGAGGGAATTGCCGTGGTGCTCGCGGATCACATCAACCACCAGATCGTTCAGGTTGTGCTTGAGAGCCAAATCGACGCCTTCCTTGACGTGGGACGTGATGATGAGCGCGCTCATCGACGGGGCCAGGTCGTCATGGGGATTGTCCCGGCCGACCATGTTCTCGGTGAAATACTCGGGCTTGACCAACTTGCCGATGTCGTGGAAGTAGGCGCACACGCGGCAGGTGGTCGGGCTGGAGCCGATGGCCTCGGCGCCGGCCTCGGCGAGGTTGGCCACGGCGAGACTGTGGTGGTAGGTCCCGGGGGCTTCGAGGGTCATGCGCTTGAGCAGCGGATGGTTCAAGTCCGCCGACTCGAGCCAAGAGATGTCCGTGGTGATGCCGAAAATGTGCTCGAGGACCGGAAGCAGGCCGCTGACCAGCACGGCGGTGCCCACCCCGATCCCGAAGGCGGCGAGCGTTTGCCAGCCGACCATGACCCAGTCGGTCGAGTTCGGCGCGGTGATGAGCCGCGGACCGATCTGGCCGAAGATCGCGGCGAGGAGCCAGACGGCGAGGCCGATGTAGACTCCGGCGCGGATCAACTGGCTGCGGCGACGCACCTGGAGGGTGAAGAGGACGGCAACGACACCCGAGATGAGCGAGATGACGAGGAAAACCGTGTCGATCACCGGCATGAGGAAAGCGCCCCAGAGACTGGCCACGACGGCGCCGAAGAGACCGAGATGCCGTCCGAGCAGGACGGAAAAGACCAACGGGGCCAGCGCATAAGGGATCAGCATCGGCACCAACTGAACATCGATCCGGCCGGTATCCGCGAGCACGAGCAGCCCCTTGATCGTGCCGAGCTGGAGCAGGAGGATGCCGTAGATGAGCGCGAGGCTGGAATTGCGGTAGAAGACCTGCGGGTGATTGACCCAGAGCTGGGCGATGGAAATGCCGAAGACGAGGAGGCAGATGAGGTATTTTTTCAGCGGCTCTTCCTGCGCCCCACCGGCGAAGATGAGCACGCCGAGGCCGAGGGCGAAGGCGACAAAGACAACGACACGCGGCAGCCAGCCGCAAGCGAGCGACTCGCGCCAGGCGCTTTCGTCGACCGTGCGACGCGATTTGCCGCAGGCGAGCCCTTTCTTCACCAACTGCTGGCGATGGAAGAACTTGAACATCTCAGAATCCGGGACCGCAGCCCCGGGTCAGGGAGAATGTATGGCGGGTTCTCATGGTGGGCGGGCAGCCGTCTGCCCGCAAGATAGCCTTAGCCTTCGAGCGCCGCCACCCCGGGGAGAACCTTGCCTTCGAGAAACTCGAGGCTGGCGCCGCCGCCGGTCGAGCAGTGGCTGACTTTGTCCGCGACCTTGAATTTTTTCGCCGCCGTGGCCGTGTCGCCGCCGCCGACCACCGTGATGGCCCCGCCAGCCGTGGCTTCTGCCACCGCCTCGGCCATGGCCCTGGTCGCGCCGCAAAATTTTTCGAACTCGAAAACCCCGGGAGGGCCGTTCCAAATGATCGTCTTGGCGCGCAGAATGGCCGCGCGGTAAAGCTCGATGGATTTCGGTCCGGCATCGAGACCCTCCCAACCCTCGGCAATGCCTGAGGCGTCGTCGGCCGGCTGCGTGTTGGCGTCCGCCGAAAAACTGTCCGCACAGACGTAATCCACCGGGAAGATCAGGTTGACCCCGCGGGCCTTGGCCTTGGCGGCCAGCTCGGCCACGATCTTGGCCCCCTCAGGATCGAAGAGGCTTGAACCGATGTTCATCCCGTCGATCACCTTCTTGAAAGTGTAGGCCATGCCGCCACCGATGATGATCTCGTCCGCCTTCTCGATCAGGTTCGTGATGAGGGGGATTTTGTCCGCGATTTTCGCCCCGCCGAGGATGGCCAGCATGGGGCGCTGCGGATGATCGAGGACGGCGGCAAAGGCGTTGAGTTCCTTCTCCATGAGGAAGCCGGCGGCTTTGTGCGGGAGGTCCACGCCGACCATCGAAGAATGGGCGCGGTGGGCGGTGCCGAACGCGTCGTTGATGAAAACATCACCGAGTTTGCTCAGGCTGGCGCGGAAGGCTGCGACTTTGGCCGGATCGGCCTTGACCGATGAACCGTCCTCGTTCTTCGCCTTGCCCTCTTCCTCGATATGGAAGCGGAGGTTTTCCAGCAGGACGACGTCGCCGGGCTGGAGGGCCGCGCAGGCCTCCTCGGCCACCGGGCCGGAACACTCCGGCACGAACTTGACCGGGCGCCCGAGGAGCTTGGCCAGCTCATCCGCCACGGGCTTGAGCGTGAATTTGTCCACCTTCGCGCCATTGGGCCGTCCAAGATGACTCATGAGAACAACCGACCCGCCCTGATTGAGGACATGCTGGATGGTCGGGAGGGCGGCGGCGATGCGCTGGTTGTTGGTGATCGCGCCGGTCGCCTTGTCCTGCGGGACGTTG
Organism: Chthoniobacterales bacterium; assembly: GCA_041736875.1. Taxonomy (GTDB): domain Bacteria; phylum Verrucomicrobiota; class Verrucomicrobiia; order Chthoniobacterales; family JACTMZ01; genus JACTMZ01. The sequence continues at coordinate 6,291 of JBGSSV010000071.1, forward strand.
AAGTCCACGCGGATGAGGGCGCGTTTGCCGGCGAGGTCGAGATCGCGGAGGGTTTTGAATTTGGCCATGGCTTGCGGGAGATGGAAACGGCGGCCGGGTTGCCCCGGCCGCCGCCGTTGGAATCAGTCGATCAGAGCTTGGCTGCGACCTTCTTGAGGAGGTCGACGCAACGATTGCTGTAACCCCACTCGTTGTCATACCAGCTCACGAGCTTGAAGAACTTGCTGTTCAATTCGATACCCGATCCGGCGTCGAAGATGCTCGAGGAGGTGTCGTGGATGAAGTCCGAGGAGACAACTTCGTCCTCGGTGTAGGCGAGGATGCCCTTGAGGTAGGTCTCGCTGGCTTTTTTCATCGCCGCGCAGATTTCCTTGTAGCTCGTCTCCTTGACCGTTTTGACCGTGAGGTCGACAACCGAGACGGTCGGGGTGGGCACGCGGAAGGCCATGCCGGTGATCTTGCCTTTGACTTCGGGGATGGCCAGGCCGACGGCCTTGGCTGCGCCGGTGGTCGAGGGAATGATGTTGATGGCGGCAGCCCGTCCACCCTTCCAATCCTTCTTCGAGGGGCCGTCGACCGTTTTCTGCGTGGCTGTGTAGCTGTGCACGGTGGTCATGAGACCCTCGTCCACGCCGAAACCTTCCTTGAGCAGGACATAAACCACCGGGGCCAGACAGTTGGTAGTGCAACTGGCGTTGGAAATGATGTGGTGCTTGGCCGGGTCGTATTTGTCGTCGTTGACACCGAGGACCACGGTGATGTCTTCCTCCTTGGCCGGGGCGGAGATGATGACTTTTTTCGCGCCGGCGGTGAGGTGACCCTTGGCCTTGGAGGCTTCGGTGAAGAGGCCGGTGCATTCGAGCACGACGTCCACGCCGAGGTCCTTCCACGGGAGCGCCGCCGGGCCTTCTTTGACCGCGAGGCATTTGATTTTCTGGCCATTGACCACGAGGGTGTCGTCTTCGGCAACGGAAGGGGACGATTTCTCGCTCGTGACCGTGCCCTTGAAGCCGCCCTGGGTGGAATCGTATTTGACCAAGTAGGCCAGATTGTCCGCCGGCACGAGGTCATTGACCGCGACGACTTGAAAGTCTTTGCCCAGAAGTCCCTGCTCCGCGATCGCGCGGAAAACGAGGCGCCCGATGCGCCCAAACCCGTTGATGCCAATTTTAGTCATTTTATGTGTGTTTTCGGTGTTTTGTCCGAGGGGAGCGGCCATTAAAGAAGGGAGGAAGCCGGAGGTCAAGGAGGGACCTAGGCACGTAGGCGCCTGTCAAGTAGGGCGCCGCATTAGCTTCGCCGCACCCAACGCGTGCCCCAAGCGACGCTCCACTGGAATTTTCGGGCATGCTCGCGGATGAGAAATGGAAGGTCTTTGGCCAGGCGCAGTTCAAAGTCGGGCTCGAGCAGGGCTTTCAAGGCATCCGCGCTTTCCTCGGCCCCCGAACCGCCGAGCCAGTTCGCCACGGGGGTCCATTCTTCCAGCCAAGTGAACGGCGTGGTCAGGAGCAGTTGTCCACCGGGCTTGACCAGCGCGGCGGCGCGACGGAGGAAAACCCGGGGGTCGGGCAGGCGGCAGAGCAGGTTGGCCGCGAGCACGACGTCGAAAGCGCCGAGGTCCTCAGGCAGAGCCATGGCATCGCCGACGCGGAAGCTCACGCGGGAGGCATTGACCCGCTTGGGCAGCCGGGCGACGGCCCGGGCGGTGCGGTGGCCTTCAATGGTGTGCTCGTAGGCAAGCTCGCCATCGTGGCGGATTTGTTCCGCCGCGGCGATGAAGGCGGCGGAGTAGTCGAGGGCGATGACCTCGCGGCAGTGGCCGGCGAGTTCGAAGGACGACCGCCCCACCGCGCAGCCCACGTCGAGGGCGCGGGCCTCGCGGCCGAGGGTCGTGGGATTGAGCAATTCTTTGACGCAGCGAACCGCAAAGCCGAGCGCGTCCCGCGGGCCGAATTTGTAGGGGAGGATCTCCTCCTCACTTCCGTAGTGGAAGAGCAGGTATTCGCGGACCAGGCGGTCGCTCTCGTAGATGTTGCCGGCCACGCTACTTGAGCAGGCTCTCCATGTAGGGCGCGGGATGGAAATCCTTGAGCAAAACCTCGACCCGGTTGTCCCGGCAGATGCGGACCTCCGAGGCCGTGACCTCGGGGGTTTTTTCGCGCGAGAACAGGATGTCGTCATGCGTGGCATTCAGGCGGCTGGCGAAGCGGTCCGGCGTGAGGCTGCCCCCGAGATGGTCGCTACGTCCGGTGGCCAGGTGGAAGGTCCCGCGGATTTTTTCGTCTTGGATGTCGCGGCCGGAAACCGGGAGCACCTGCGTGCCGAAGCCGAGCTCGCCGAGTTCACCGGTCACCGGATCGCTCGCCAGCTTGCGGTTGTGGGCCTCGATGGTCGCCGCGTTGCCGCTGATCAGGGCCGAGGAAACCACACGACCGCCAGTCACGGTGAGGAGCCCGAGTGTGCCGTCCTCGTATTTCATCGGGAATGCGCCCTCCGCGCCGACCGGGACGTAGTAGATCTCCCCGGCCGGAAGGTTGGCCACATCCGGCTCGCTGCCGCGGCACAGGCCATGACTTTTCTGCGCCTCCTGGCCGGCGAGATCGAGCTTGAGGGTGTGCTTCTGGCCGGCGACATGGAAGTCGAGCTCGACCCAATCCGCGCGGGTCATGCCTTGGCGCAATTTCTCCGCCTCAACGCTGACTTCGTCGTAATCCACAGCGAGGCCGGAGCCGAGGATGATGTCATTGACCCCGTGAAGCGTCGCCCCGCGGAAGCCGTGCTGTTTGGCCGAAGCGGTCAGGGGCGCGGTGGCCGAGTAGGTCGAGACGCAGAGGATGAGGTCGTAGTTCGGATAGATGTCCTTCTCGAAGCTGAGCTGCTGGCCGTCCGGGGCGAAGGCTTCGTCCGAGAGGTCGAGATTGCTGCCGCCGGTCATTTCGTAGGCGAAAATCTCGCCGCCGGTCAGGCCGAGTTCGGCGAGGACGCCGTTTTTCAGGCCGAGGTAAAAGACATCGTGAGCCTTGCGCTGGATGGTGAGGGATTCGTCCTGAAGGAACTTGAAGCCCTCGATGTCGCGCGGGTTGGCCAGATCGATGAGCACACAAACCCGTTGTCCGGGCTGCGGCTCGAAGGTCGTCTTGAGGAGGCGGGTCAGGCTGAAGGGTGGAAATGTTCGGTTGCTCATGATGAATGCGGTTGGTGTTATAGCTGCGGACTCGTTACGAATGGAAGCCCCTAGCGGATGAGCCGAAACACCCGGAAACCATGAGCCAGTCACCCCAAAACCCGCGCGTGGCCGTGGTTCTGCCGGCCTTCCCGCGCTCGCCCGCCCTGAAGCGATCGCTGGCCTCGCTGCGGGAGCAATCGCGTCCGGCTGACCACGTTCTGCTCCTCGACGACGGATCGAACAAGGATGTGGCGACCCTGCGGGAAGAGTTCGGATCCGGCGCGGAGATTCTCCCGGTGACGCCCGGCCCCCTCCCCGCGGCCCTCAACAAGGCGGTCGAACATCTGGCCGGCTTTCAATTTGTCAGCTTCCTGCAAGGCGGTGATCTTTACGCCCCGAAGCGCCTCGAGCGCTGCGTCCAAGCTCTGGGTGAGGGCGAGGAGCGGCGGCCGTTTGTCCTCGCCGTGACGGCGATGGAAATCGTCGACAGCCGCGGCAAAGCGCTTCCGGCGAACGATGCCAAGGTCGTGCGTTTTGCCAGGTTGTGGGAGCCGGGGAAGGCCGGCATCGGTGCGGCGGAATGGCTCGGTTTGGGAAACTTTGCCGGCCCGCTCTCGAACATCTTCGCCCGCCGCGACCATCTGGCGGCCAACCCCTTTGTCGCCATCGCCACGGCATTCCATCAACTGGCCACGATTTCCGCCGCCGTGCAGGAATTGCTCGTCGTGATCGATGAGCCCCTCCTGCTGCACCACGCGCTCGAGCTGCACCAAGGGACATCCCTGCGGGGGGGCCAGGAAATCCTCATGGACCAACTCCATCTGCTCAGTGATTTGAGCCGGAAACTTGCGGACTCGCCGCTGAGCCGCCGCAATTTCGCCGCCTTCCATCGGGCGGCTTGGCACAATGTTTCCGGCCTGCGGGAGGATCTTTTCCAGCAAACAATCATGCGCCTGGCCGCGACGGTCCCGCTGACCGAGGCCAAACGCATGGCCGAAGAAATCATTCGCGCCCGCGACGCGCAGACCCTGCCGGCACACCTCGAAGACGCAGCCGAAGGCGGCGTGGCCATGGATTTACCAGCCTACGCCGCCGCCCTGCAAAAGGTCCGGGCGGAACTGGCCGAGGCACAGGCGGAGAATCAACGCCTGTCCGCCGTCGCCAACGCCATCCAAGGATCCGGCTGGGTCCGCCTCGGGGCATGGATCGGCGACCGGAGTGCGCGGCGCATGATGGAACTGGATGAAGAGCAAATCCCCGAGACATCCCGCCCCGAAGCGAGCACGCCACGGGTCAGACCGGCCAAAATCAAGCCGCCAGCCTGAACCTGACGGCGATCCGCTGGCGGGCGCTTCCTAACGGCCCCCGCGACATGCATGCTTCCGCGCCTGCAACCCGACGCATGAAAACCGCCCGCATCCTTGTTGTTGTCATCGGGATCCTCCTGCCGTATCTGGCCCGCCTTCCCGGCATGCTGTTCCAGGGTCCGGTCTGGTTCACTTCATACCTTGGCGATGGCCCCGGCGCCCTCGTGCTCTTGGGAGTTTGCAACGCCCTCTGCTGGGGCAGCATCTTGGCCGCTTCGCTGACCTACCGGCACGCCCGCTCGGTTTGGTTTCCGGCGATCGCCGGCTTCGGCTTCTTGGCGCTGTTCCACGCGACCCTCGATTTGTCGTCGAGTTCGACTGCCGCCATCGCGCTCATTTTTATTCCCATCTTTTCCCTCCCGCTGGTCGTCGCCGGATGGCTCGTCGGGCTGTGGTATGACCGCAGACTTTCGCGCCGGGATCCGCGGGTTGTATGAGATAGTTTACGGCAACTCGGTCCAGCGGGCGTTGTGCCGGGAGCTTTCGACCGCGGCTTCGATGAAGGCCATGCCGCGGATGCCATCCGCGATTTTCGGGTAGTCGAGCGAGACGGCGTCCGGCTCGCGTCCGTCCAGCACGGCGCGGAGGTGGTTGGCAAAGTTGCGGTAGATGTTGGCGAAGGCCTCGAGGTAGCCCTCCGGGTGGCCGGCCGGGATGCGGGTGTTGGCTTTGGCGGCCGGGCCGAGGTAACCCTGACCCGCGCGCCAGACTTCGGTCGGACGATCGGTCCATTTGAGCAGGAGGGTGTTCGGCTCCTGCTGATGCCATTCGAGTCCGCCCAGCTCGCCGTAGACGCGGAGGTTGAGATTGTTTTCCTCGCCGACGGAAATCTGCGAGGCATGCAGCACACCTTTCGCTCCGCCTTCGAAACGCAGGAGGAGGTTGCCGTCGTCGTCGAGCGGCCGGCCCTCGACAAAGGCGTTGAGGTCGGCGGCGAGTTCCTTGATGCGGAGGCCGGTGACATACTCGGCCAGATTTTCCGCATGTGTGCCGATGTCGCCGAGGCATCCGGCCGCCCCCGAGCGCGCGGGGTCCGTGCGCCAGGCGGCCTGCTTTTGCCCGCTCTCCTCCAACCGCGTGGCCAGCCAACCCTGGGGATACTCCACGACAACCTTGCGGATTTTTCCGAGCCGTCCGGAGCGGACCATCTCACGCGCTTCCTTGATCAGCGGATAGCCGGTGTAGTTGTGGGTCAGGCCGTAAAGCAGTCCGGTTTTTTCCAGCAGGACCCCCAGCGCTTTCGCCTCGGCGAGGTTGAAGGTCGCCGGCTTGTCGGACATGACATGGAATCCGTGTTCAAGCGCGGCCTTGGCGGCGGGAAAGTGCAGGTGGTTCGGGGTCACGATGGCGACAAAATCCATCCGGTCGCCCGCCGGTCGCGCGGCTTCGGCAGCCATCATTTCCTCGAACGTCCCGTAGCATCGTTCCGGCGGAAGAAAGAAGTCCGCGCCCGAGTCCCGCGACCGTTGCGGGTCGCTGCTGAACGCCCCGCAAACCAGTTCGACCTGGCCGTCGAGCGCGGCGGCCATGCGATGAACCGCCCCGATGAAGGCCCCGCGGCCGCCGCCGACCATGCCCATGCGGATCTTGCGACGCGAAGCCGGGATGCTCATTTCTTTTTCCCCTTTTTCTTCGCGAAGGCCGCGTCGAAGGCGACGCTGCTCGGGGCAAAATCCAGCCCGCGCACAAAAGCTGCCGCCTCGGTGCCACCGTGAACGCGGTCCATGCGCACGTCCTCCCACTCGACCGAGAGCGGGCCGCGGTATCCGATATCGTTGAGCGCCACAATCACGTCCTCGAAATCAATGTCCCCGCGGCCCGGCGAACGAAAATCCCAGAAGCGCCGCGGATCGCCGAAGTTCAGGTGTCCGCCGAAGACCCCGCTGGCCCCGTCGCCGCGGCCCCACCAGGCGTCCTTGATGTGGGCGTGGAAAATGCGCGGACCGAAACGGCGGATGAACTTCACGTAGTCCACGCCCTGATAGCCAAGGTGCGACGGGTCGTAGTTGAAGCCGAAGCGCGGGTGATGTTTGACCGCATCGAGCGCGCGCGCCGCCGTGGCGATATCAAACGCGATCTCGGTCGGGTGGACTTCCAAAGCGAAATTCACATCGGCCTGGTCGAACGCGTCGAGGATGGGCAGCCAGCGTTTCGCGAAATCCGCGAAGCCCGCATCCCAATACTCCTGCGAGGTCGGCGGAAACGCATAGATCGAATGCCAGACGGATGATCCGGTGAAACCATTGACCACGACCGGGTGCGGATTTTTGGCGAAGCCGGGCTTGGCGCTGAAAAAGGCGCGCGCGGCCTTGGGGGTGGTCATCATGTTTTTGGCCGCACGGCGCCGGACGCCTTCCGGTTCGCCGTTGCCCCAAACCTCGGGTGGCAGGATGGCCCGGTGGCGCTCGTCGATCAGATCGCACACCGCCTGGCCGACAAGATGATTCGACACGGCGAAGCAGGTCAGACCGTGGTCGCCGAGCAGTTCCCACTTTTCCCGCACGTAAGCTTTCGACGCGGCGGCCCGGTTGACCTCGAAGTGGTCGCCCCAGCAGGCAAGTTCGAGCCCGTCGTAGCCCATGGACTTGGCCAACGGGGCGAGTTCGGCGAGCGGCAGGTCGGCCCATTGGCCGGTGAAAAGGGTGACGGGTCTGGACATGGATATCAGTGGTATTTGGCCGAAAGAGCCCGGCCGAGTTTTGCGCTTTGGACTGCGAGGTCGAGGATGTGAATCGGGCGGCGCGACCACTCGGGCGTGATGGCCAGCTTCGTGCCCCTGACCAAGTGGGCCGCGATGTTCTCGTAGAAGCGGTGCCATTCGTTCGGCCGGTGTGGACCCTCCTCGATCGCGACCCTCGCGCCCTCGCGTCGATAGATGGTGTAGCCACTGGTGGAGATGACGTAGCTCCCCTCCGTGCCGGTGATTTCGAGGAATCCCGGTTTCACGTTGGAGTCAAGGGAGGTGATGTTGAGGTTCATCCAGATTCCGTTGGCAAAACGAATGACCGCGGCGGCCTCATCCTCGTTCGTGTCCTTCTTCCACTTCGTCTTCGGCCCCCAGAAGCCTTCGCGGGCGTAGCCGGAAACTTCGGTGATCTCCGAGTCGGCCAATTGCAGTCCGTATTCGAGAAGATGCACGCCCCAATCGTAAAGAATACCGCCGGAAATGCTGCGGCTGCTCCGCCACCAATCACCGGGCAGATCGCGCCGTCCCCAGCGGGCCTCGATTTTGTAGATTTGTCCGATGGACTTTTTCTTTTTGACCAAATCGAGGGCGCGGAGAATCCATCCGTCCCAATGGCGGTTGTGGTAGGTGGACAAGACCACACCGGACTTCTTGGCGGCGGCAATCATCGCATCGCATTCCGCCGTCGTGATGGCCAGCGGCTTTTCGCAAACCACATGCTTGCCGGCGCGCAGGCATTCGAGCGCGAGCTTCGCGTGGGTGTTGTGCGGGGTGATGATGGTCACCAGGTCGACGTCCGACTTTTTCAGCATGGCACCGACCGACGGATAAGTCTCGATCCCGGGAAAATCGGCCCGCGCCGTGGTCAGGCGGGCCGGGTCGACCTCCGCCACAGCCGCCGGGGTCATGCCAGCCGCGCGCATTTCTTCGAGGTGGCTGCGCCCCATGTTGAAAGCTCCGCCGTAGCCGATGACGCCGACGCGGATCTCGGATGGTTTCACGTATTTTTGCTTCATGTAAATTCTGCTCAAAGCGCGCCCGCAGCCCAGAGAATGCCGCGCACGGACATCTCGAAAACCTCCGGGTGGCGGTCGAACTCCGCCGGCTCATGTCCGAGCGCCGAGTAAAAAACGCGCCCCGCGCCCCAGTGCTTGGTCCAGACGACTGGCATGACACAGGTCCGCCCCTCGTGGGTGTAGTCCGTGATGGCCAGCACGTGGACGGCAGGATCCATCAGCATGTAATACTGCTCGGACTGATAGATGAATTCATGCGGCAGGCCTTCCATGATCGGATCGCCTAGGGCGTGCACGCAGATGGTGTATTCGCCGACATGCGGGTGGCCGACAAAGTGCCCACCAACCATCCATTCGTATTCGAGGTTACCGCGAAAGGCATCCCCCATCCCCCCGTGAATGCCAGCCAGGCCGGTGCCAGCGCGCACCGCCTGTTGCAGTCCGGCGCTCTGCTCGGGGGAAAGTTGGCCCATCGTCCAGCAGGGCGAGATGGCGGAAAATGTCCGCAGCCAATCCGCGTCGGCCAACGGTTCCAGATTAGTGATGGTCTCGTGCCGGATCCCGCGTTGATCGAGGGCCGCGGTGAAACGTGCGACGATTTCCGCGGGCCGATGCCCCTCCCATCCGCCTTGGACGATGAGCACACTGGGGGAAGCGCTGGTCACAAGGAGTCAGTGTAGCACGGAGATCAAGCGACTCGCACGGCGCGTCCCGAGCGATCGGAGTCGAAGCAGCGGTCCAGCACCTTCTGGATTTCCGCCCCGCGGGCAAAATCCGGCTCGCCCGACCGGCCTGACCGGATGGCCGCAATGAAGCGCGCGTAGATACTCGGGTTTGGCCGCGCCTTAACAGTGCCCCACCGAGCGTGATGGATGTCCGGCCCCAGGCAGACCTGCACCTCGTCCGCGCTGCGGTCGAGGTCGAGGCGGAGCGCGCCCTTCGTCCCGTGAATTGAGAGGGCAAGCGAGTTGGCATGCCCGGTGGCCCAGCGGGTGGCGTGAATGACGCCGAGGGCCCCATTGGCGAATTCCACCTGCATGAGGGCGGAATCATTGGCATCAAGCGGGTAGGCTCCTCGACGGCGGCCCTTGAGTTTGGTGAAGGTTTTCAACCGCGCTTGAACCGAACGGATCGGACCGACTGGGAACGAGGCAAAGTCGAGGATGTGCACGCCGATGTCCCCGAGCACGCCGCCACTGCCGTGTTTGGTCGAAAGCCGCCACAGCCACGCCGGATTCGTCTTCCAGTCGCCCCAGACCTTCGAGGACAGCCAGCTTTGCCGGTAGCTGGCCTCGACGTGGACGACCTCCCCGAACCGGCCCGCCCGCACAAGCTGCGCCGCTTTTTGCAGCGCGGGAGCATTGCGGTAACTGAAGTTGACCATGTTGATCACCCCGGCTTTCTTCGCGGCGGCGACCATGCGGCGGGCGTCGGCGCAATTGGTCGCCAGCGGCTTTTCGCAAAGGACATGACGGCCCGCAGCCAGCGCCTGGAGCGCGAGCGGGGCATGCAGTTGATCCGGCGTCACGATGGAAACCGCATCAACCAGGGAGTCTTGCAGCAGCTCGCCGAGATCGGTGAAGACTGCAGCGGCGGGCGCATGACGGCGGGCGAAATCACGCGCCCGCGCCTCATCCACATCACACACTGCCGCCAGGACCACGCCGGGAAGACGGGAAAACTCCTGCGCGTGGCATGCACCCATGCCACCGGTGCCGACGATGGCCAGGCGAACAAGCTTTCCCATCAGCGAAACCCCTCGGTGGGCCGCTCAGCCTGCTCCGGATCGACGGGCAGAGGCTCCAGCGCCGGCGAGTTGGGGCATGCGTCAGGAAGGCAAACCGTCGGGCGCGCCCATCCGACGGCGTTGGTGATGACGCGCTGGACGTTGGGATCGTGGTAGGTCGGATACGTTTCGTGTCCCGGCCGGAAATAGAAGACACGTCCGTTCCCGCGCCGCCAGGTGGCCCCGCTGCGGAAGACCTCGCCGCCGGTGAACCACGAGATGAAGATAAGTTCATCCGGTGTCGGGATGCCGAACGGCTCGCCATACATTTCCTCCGCCGCGATTTCGAAATACTCGCCGAGACCCGCCGTGATCGGGTGATGCGGCGCGACGTTCCACATCCGCTCCTTGTCGGTCGACTCCCGCCATTTGAGCGAACACGTCGTGCCCATGAGGCGCTTGAAAATTTTCGCGTAGTGCCCCGAATGCAGCACAATGAGCCCCATGCCTTCGAGCACGCGGCGCTGCACCCGGTCGACGACCGCATCCGCGACTTCGCCATGCGCCATGTGACCCCACCAGACCAGCACATCGGTCGCCGCCAGTTTCTCCACCGTCAGCCCGTGCTCGGGCTGGTCAAGCCACGCCGTGCTCACCTCCAGTCCCGGATCGCGCCGCAAAAAGGCGGCGATTGTCTCGTGCATGCCTTCAGGGTAAAGCGCGGCGACTTTGGGGTTCTTCTTCTCGTGGCGGAACTCGCCCCAGACGGTGACTTGGAGATTCATGGTGCCTTCAAACAGCGACACTCTCCGCGTCAGGTAGACCCGCTGCCAAGTCTATTGTGACTGCAGCAAACGCCCGAATGCTCGAAGTCAGCCGCCGAGCGCAGCGAGGTTGGCTGGTCTGGTTTGTTAGGCGTTTTTGCTCTGATCGTTCGATGATCGGCGCTTAAACAGTCTCTTCAGGAAAAAACAAATCGTCGCGATAACGAGGGCCGGTATTCCCATGAGTAGGTAGCCAACCCCTGGAATCACCGATTCAGAGTAGCGATCGATTAGCATTTGCGGAATTAGCGCGACCAGGCAAAGCAAGACAATGGCGACTACAAGCTTGCGGAAGGACGCACTCCTGAGCCCGATGAAACAAGGAATCACCACATACACTACTAAATCGATGAGGGGTTGTAGCGAGTTCATCGCGCCTAACGTGCAGTAGACGACAGTTCGTCAATATTGGTTTTTGCGGCTGGTCGCATATTCCCTGCAAGGGATAAGCGCCTGTCGGGTTCCGAGACTGATCTGGACGGGAAGATGCAAACTGGCGGGAATCATGCGAACGATTTTCGCTCCATCCCCAATGTCACCGGCGCGCGGCCGAAGCAACCACAAAACGGACCAACCCGCGCTGCCAGGATGTGTTTCGCGGCGGCGCGGCCCACGAGTGCTTGATCGGCCGATGCAGGCCGGACAGCATGGCTGCGTCATGCCCCTGATCGACAAACCACTCGAGGAGCTGCGCGTTTACCGCGGCATCAACCCGAAACCGGCCGATTTCGACGAATACTGGGCGTCGGCGCTACGTGAATTGGATGGCACCGATCCGCATGTCGAGTTGGTCCCCAATGAGGAGATCCATCCGCCGCAGGCTGAGGTTTTCGATCTGTGGTTCCGTGGGGTCGGCGGGGCGCGGATTTACGCGAAGTATGCGCGTCCGAAAAGCCGACCCGAACCGGGACCGGCTGTCGTGATGTTCCATGGCTATTCGGGCAGCAGCGGCGATTGGCTGGACAAGCTGGCCTACACGGGCCAGGGACTCGTGGTCGCAGCTCTCGACTGCCGCGGGCAGGGCGGACGCAGCGAGGACAACACCCCGGTGAAAGGCAACACGCTCAACGGGCACTTCATCCGCGGCCTGGACGACGCGCCGGAGCAACTGCTCTTCCGCCGCATCTTCCTCGACACCGTGCAACTCGCGCGGATCGTCATGGGATTGCCAGAGAACGACGACGCACGCGTCGGTTGTCACGGCGGCTCTCAGGGCGGGGCACTCTCCATCGCCTGCGCGGCGCTCGAGCCGCGCATCGCCCGCTGCGTCTCGGTCTTTCCGTTTCTTTCCGACTATCAACGCGTGTGGGAAATGGATCTGGCCAAGGACGCGTATGCGGAGCTGCGGAATTTCTTCCGCATGTTCGACCCGCGGCATGAGCGGGAGCAGGAAATCTTCACCCGCCTGGGCTACATCGACGTGCATCACCTGGCCACGCGCATCAAAGCCCGCGTCCTCATGGGCCTCTCGCTCATGGACCCGATTTGTCCGCCGTCCACGCAGTTCGCGGTCTACAACGCCATCCGCAGCGAGAAGGACGCGATCATCTACCCGGACTTCGCCCACGAAGGCCTTCCAGGGTTCTCCGACCGCGCTTTTGATTTTCTCGCCGGTCTTTAACCAGAAAATTTTTGCGCGAGGAGCGTGTGAAGATCTTGGGCATGGTGTGAACAATCGTCTGTTCCACATCGTTCCACGGATTCGCTGCGCAGGATGTTGGTCATTCTTCACAACGACCGAATCGCGTGGAACACGTATGCAGGCGGCGTGAAACACGATCCGGCGGACTTGTTCACACCTTTATGATTGTTGGATTGGTTGGCTCCTAAAAATTTCCAATCCTCAGAGCGTGTGAGTAAGTGCGCCGCGCCGGAGTTTCGCTATCGGCCCCGCGTGATCGATGGTATCGTCCGCCCCTCATGAATCCGTCCGCGCCGATTGCCCCGCTTTTCCAACCGCTGCAAATTGGTCCCCTCACCACGCCCAACCGCATCTTCATGGCCCCGCTCACGCGTTGCCGGGCGGAGGCGGGGCATGTGCCGGGGGCGCTGATGGCCGAATACTACGCGCAGCGGGCCGGCGCGGGGCTGATCATTGCCGAGGCCACCATGGCGATGGAGGGAAACTCGGCTTTCTATGCCGAGCCGGGGATTTACTCCGCGGAGCAAGTTTGCGGATGGCGCGGCGTAACCGACGCGGTGCATGCGGCGGGCGGGCGCATTTTCCTGCAGATCTGGCATGGCGGACGGGCGTGTCATCCTTTCTTCAACGGCGGCGCCCAACCGGTGGCGCCGAGCGCGCTGGCCATCACCAACGATGAGGTGCACACATCCGAGGGCAACAAGCCGTATGCGTTGCCACGCGCATTGGCCGACGAAGAACTCCCGGGGATTGTGCAGGGGTTTCGTCGTGCGGCGGAGAACGCAAAAGCGGCCGGCTTCGACGGTGTGGAAGTGCACGGGGCCAATGGATACCTGTTGGACGAATTTCTGCGTGACGGAGCGAACCAGCGCAGCGGTCCTTACGGCGGCTCGAAGGAAAACCGTGCGCGCCTGATGCTCGAGGTGATTGAAGCGGTGACTGGCGTCTGGGGATCGCAGCGCGTGAGCCTGCGCATCTCGCCGCTCAACAGCTACAACAGCATGCGCGACAGCGATCCGATCGGGTTGGCGGCGTGGTTGGCGGAGAAGCTGAACGACTTCGACCTGGCGTTCCTTCACGTGATGCGCGCGGACTTTTTGGGCGAGCAGCATGGTGATGTGCTCGGCCCGGTGCGCGCCGCTTACCGCGGGGTGCTGGTGGGGAACATGGGCTTCACCGCGGACGAGGCCGCCGCAGCTATCGCCGAGGGGCGACTGGATGCGGTCGCGTTCGGGACGACATTCTTGGCCAATCCGGATCTACCCGAGCGGTTCCGTCGCGGGGCGGGACTCCAGGCGCCGAATCCGGCCACGTTCTACTCGCCCGGGCCGGTGGGGTATACGGATTATCCTTCGCTGTCCGTGTAGGGAGTGGAGGGCGGACGGCCTCGGCCGCCATGGGCCTAGTGCGTGTCGTGCGAGGGTCCAATACACGGCGGGAGTTCCACCGGGCGCGGAGACTGATGACCAAAAGCTCGCGAGGCCGCTCGCCCTCCACGGAAGGCCTGCAGCCTAAATGTGGATCGCGTGACCCAATGCCTGCTCGGCCGCTTCGTGCACGGCTTCGCTCAGCGTCGGGTGGGCGTGGATCGTCGAGATGAGTTCGTCGTGCGTGGCTTCCATTTCGATGGCGAGGCCGAGCTCGGCGATCATTTCCGTGGCGTCCGCCCCGATGATGTGCGCGCCGAGGATCTCGCCATGCGGATCGCCGAAAATGAGCTTCACAAATCCTTCGCTCTCGCCGACGGCGAGCGCCTTGCCGCTGGCCATGAACGGGAACTTGCCGACCTTGTATTTCAGGCCCTTCTCCTTCACGGCGCGTTCGGTCAATCCCACGCTGGCGACCTGCGGTTGGCAATAGGTGCAGCCGGGGAAGTTTGTGACTTTGCGCGAGGTCTTGCCGGCGAACATGCCTTCGACCGCCTGGACGGCCTCGAAGCTGGCCACGTGGGCGAGCCACGGTGGTCCGATGATGTCTCCCGCGGCGAAGATGCCGCGGACGGACGTTTCGTATTTGTCATTCGTCTGGATCCAGCCCTTCGGGTCGAGGTTAACCTTCAGGCCTTCGGGCAGCAGCGGGGAAACGCCGATGGCCACGAGAGCGATGGGTGCTTCGAGAGTCTCGGCGGCTTTGCCGCTCACGCTGAGCTTCACGCCTTTGTGCGTGACCTCGGCCTTGTCAACCTTGGTCCCGGTGAGCAGACGGATGCCCTGCTTGGTCAGCGATTTTTCCAGCGCCTGCGAAACCTCGGTGTCTTCCACCGGGAGGATGTTGGGCAGCATTTCCACCACGGTGACCTTGGTGCCGAAGGCGTTGAAAAAGTAGGCGAACTCGATGCCGATGGCGCCGGCACCAATGATGATGATTTCCTTCGGCTGCTCGGGCAGGACCATGGCTTGTTTGCTGCCGATGACGCTTTTGCCGTTGAAGGGGAAGCCGGGCATCTCGCGCGAGACCACGCCGGTGGCGAGGAGGATCTTCGACGCGGTGTGGTTCGTCTTCTTGCCCTCGGCATCGGTCACTTCAACCACGCCGGCCTTGGGGACGGACGCGGTGCCGCGGATGTAATCCACCTTGTTTTTCTTGAAGAGCATCTCAATGCCGCCGGCCAACTTATCCGCCACCTTGCGGCTGCGGCCGATGACCTTGCTCCAGTCGAAGGCCAGCTTCTCGAAGGTCATGCCGAAGTCGCCGGCATGGTGGGTCATGAGTTGGAAAAGTTCCGCGTTGCGCAGGAGTGATTTCGTCGGGATGCAGCCCCAATTGAGGCAGGTGCCTCCGGCGCGCTCCATCTCGACGCAGGCCACTTTTTTCCCGAGCTGCGCGGCGCGAATCGCACCCACATAACCCGCCGGTCCGCCGCCCACCACAATGAGATCGTATGCCATAGGGCTGAGAAGATGGCGCAATTCCAGCGCGGATTGAAGAAGATTAACGGCGCGGCCTTCCGGGAGGCCGCCAATTTTCCGATCCTCGCTCCGGCCGTGCTTTGCTACGGTCGGTTTATGCCCGAACTTGCCGAAGTTGCCTGGTTTGCCCGGCAGTGGTCGCCCGGGATCGGGGATCGCGTGACCGACGTCCTATGCCGACCGAAGTCGCGTGTCTTTCGCTCGGCTGCCCCGGCTGAGTTGGTGGCCGGACTAGTCGGGCGGAAGCTCCGCGAAATCCACACGCGGGGCAAACAGATGCGCTTTGTTTTCGACCGCGCCCAGCTTGGGGTGCATCTGGGCATGACGGGAGAGTTGCTCGTTGCAGCGCGAGACCATGTTCCGGCCCGCCACGATCATCTGCTCCTTCGCCAAGCCCGGCGCTCCCTTGTTTTCCGTGATCCGCGCATGTTCGGGGCTGTGCGCTTCGAAGCCGGCGCCCGGATGCCAACCTGGTGGAGCGACTTGGCGGACGATATCCTGTCGGCCGAGTTCACCCGTGAGGCGGTGGCCCGATACGCTGCCAGGCGGGCCAAGGCCCCGCTCAAGGCGCTGTTGCTGCAACAGGAGATGTTTCCCGGGGTGGGAAATTGGATGGCAGACGAAATTCTCTGGCGGTGCGGATTCCATCCGAGCCGCCCGGCAGGCTCGCTCAATCATAATGAAGTCAATATGATTTGGCGGGAAACGCGGAAGCTCTGTCGTCAGGCCATGAGGATCATCGGACGAACTTGGGGCGATCCCCCACCCTCATGGCTCTTTCCTCATCGCTGGCGGGACGGAGGACGCTGTCCGCGTGATCAGACGGTGCTTCGCCGCGAGGAGATTGGCGGACGGACGACGGCTTGGTGTCCGGTGTGCCAAAGCCGGGCTATAGCCTCCCGTGGACGGCGGCCAGCACCGGCTGCCGTGGGTCTTGTGGGTATGGTGTAGCGTCAAGGCAATCGGTGGAAGTTCCAACCGGCGCGAGGATCTGCGATCAAAGTTTCGCGAGGCCGTCGGCGCTCCAAGGAAGCGTTTCTCACCTTTTCCGGGTTGGACGATTGGATCGGCGTTTCCCTCGCGCGGCTTTGGTGGTCTAATCCGCTTAGTTTGAATATCCTGCGTCTTGCTTTCTTCTTTGCCATCCTGCTTTTTTCGGCCGGCCCATCTCAGGCTTGGGACTCCCTCGGCCACATGCTGGTCACGCAAATTGCGTGGGATCGATTGACGCCGGAGGCGAAGGCGGGGGTGGAGGCGGCGTTGGCGCGGTTCAATGAGGCAAAGAAGTCAGACCGCCCCACGCCGGACGAACCCTACGATTTTGTCACGGCTTCCTGTTGGATGGACGATGCGCGCGGGCTGCCGGACAGATACGATTTCGGTCCGTGGCATTACGTGAATCTCCCCTTCACGCCGGACGGCCTGCCGGCGCCGGAAGCCGGACCGAATGTGATCTGGGGGATCAACCGCTGCTTGGAAATCATGTCCGGCCGGGCCGAGGACCCGGCGATCGATCGAGACCAAGCGCTGGTCATGCTGCTGCACTTGGTCGGCGATATTCATCAGCCTTTGCACACCACGAACCGCGGCGGTGACGCGGGGGGGAACCGGGTCATGGTGCCCAACGTCGAGTTAACCAAGGAGGAACAGCTCTACGGCAAAAGCCGGTGGAGCAACCTGCACGCATTCTGGGACAGCTCCTATCGGCGCGGCTGGCGCGGCGATTTGGCGACGGTTCTTTACGAGGCTCCGCTCTACGACAAGGAACGGCCGGTGGCCGGACATGCCGCGACGCGGGAGATCATCCAGCGGCAAGCTGCGGAGTTGGTGCAAAAGCATCCGCCTCCTGCGGAGGCCGCGGCGGCTGATGCGTCAGCCTGGGCCCACGAAAGTCACGCCATCGGCTATGAAACGGGTTACGGGATGCTGCCGGACGATTCCCCGACAGGAAAATTTGCCAAGTTGGACGAGCGTTATGTCAATGCGGCGCGCGGCGTGGCCGAGCAGCGTCTGGCCTTGGCGGGTTACCGGATGGCCGATTTGCTCAATGGTTTGTTCGCGCCAACAGCGCCCTAGGGAATTTTTTCGGAGAATACTTTGGCGCGGCAGGACGTATCCAGTTGGCGCCACTGACCGGGTGAAAGGTCCTCGGGAAGGGGGAAGAGTCCGATGCGGACGCGGAGCAGGCGCAGAGTGGGAAAACCCACGGATGCGGTCATTCTGCGGACTTGGCGGTTGCGACCCTCATGCAGCTCCAACTCGATCCAAGAGGTCGGAATGTTCCGGCGGACGCGAATAGGCGGATCGCGGGGCGAGACTTGTGGTTGGACTATTTCTGCGCGGGCCGGGCGGGTGCGTCGGCCGTCGACGACCACGCCGTCGCGCAGTTGTTCCAAGGCGGCGCCCGTGATCTCGCCCTCGACTTGGGCCCAGTAGGCGCGTGGATGGGCGTTTTCCGGATCGAGCAAGGCGGAGTTCAGGCCGGGTTCATCAGCGAGCAGCAAGAGCCCCTCCGAGTCGCGGTCGAGCCGGCCGAGCGGATAGACCGACTTGGGCAGACCGAACTCCGCCAGCGTGCGCTGGCCGGGATGGTCCGGCGTGAACTGGGAGAGGACGCCGAAGGGCTTGTGGAGGGCGAGGAGCAAGAACCCCTAGAGCAGCAGCAGCGCCGGCTTCTCGATGAGGCGGCGGAGCGTGTTCATGTATTCGGCCGCGACGGAACCGTCGATCACGCGATGGTCGCCGCTGGCCGAGATGACCAGACGATGGCCGACGACGATCTGGTCGCGATCATTGACCACCGCCTGCTTGGTGATGGCACCGACACCGAGGATGAACGCCTGGGGCGGATTGATGATCGGGAGGAAGTCATCGATGCCGAATCCACCGAGACTCGAGAGGGTGATGGTTCCGCCTTGGTATTCTTCCGGCTTGAGCTTCTTGCCCCGCGCTTTGGCCGCGAGTTCTTTCATCTGCGTGCTGATTTCGCGCAGCGTGAGGGTGTTCGCCTTGCGGATGACCGGCGTGATGAGGCCGTCCTCGATGGCCACGGCGACCGCGAGATTGACCTCGGCATATTCGATGATGGCGTCGCCGTCGTAGGCCGCGTTGATGCGCGGGACCTGCGCGGCGGCGCGGGCGGCGGCGAGGAGGATGAAATCGTTGACGGTCAGCTTTTGGCCGCCTTCCTTCTCTGCCATGATGTTGAGTTCCTTGCGGAGGTCCATGAGCGGGCCGCCGTCCATGGCCACACTGAGATAAAAATGGGGGATCTGCGTTTTGCTCGCCAGCAACCGCTCGGCGATGGTTTTGCGCATGCCCGAGAGGGCGATGGATTTTTCCTCGCCGGCGATGCCGCGGGCAGCGCGGATGGCGGGCGCGGACGCCGCAATGCCCCCTCCCCCGGTTGGGGCTTTTTCCACATCGCGTTTCACGATGCGTCCCCCGGGTCCGGTGCCGGTGATGGTAGAAAGGTTCACGCCGCGGGTCGCGGCGATCTTGCGGGCCAGCGGGGAAGACTTGATGCGTCCGCCGGGCGCCGCCGCTGGGGCATGCGCCTTGGGAGCGGGGGCGCGGACCGGATGGTCCACTGGTTTGTGGGCTACTTCGTCGGCCTTGGCTTTCTTCTCCGGGGCCGCGGCGGCTTCGGCGGCCGCGCCTGCGGCCGTTTCGCCTTCCGCGAGGATGAGGGCAATCTTGTCGCCCACCTTGATCACTGCCCCGGCTTCGACGTAAAGCTCGGCCAAGGTGCCGTCATCGAAGGACTCCATTTCCATCGTGGCCTTGTCCGTCTCGACCTCGGCCAGGATGTCGCCCGCCTCCACTTTGTCGCCCTTGGCCTTGCACCATTTGACGAGGGTTCCCTCCATCATGGTGTCGCTGAGCTTGGGCATGGTGACTACGGGCATGGCGGGAAGAATTTAGAGTTTAGAGCGAAGAGTGAAGAATTTTCCTCGTCGTGCGCTCAGCACACGGCGAGGACTTTGGCGATGATGCGGTCAACCGTGGGCAACTGCAACTCCTCGACCGGCGGGCTGTAAATGGCCGGGGCATCGAGGGCGCAGACGCGGCTGACCGGGGCATCAAGGTCGTCGAAGGCCTGTTCGCCGAGCAGCGTGGCGATCTGGGCGGACACGCCGCAGAAGGGTTTGTTCTCGTCCACCAGGACGGCGCGGTGGGTTTTGCGCACGCTCTCGAGGATGGTTTCCTCGTCGAGCGGACGGATCGAGCGCAGGTCGACCACTTCGGCCGAGATATTGTATTCGGTCGCGAGGCGCTCGGCCGCCTTGAGTGAGGTGATGACCGCACGCCCGTGGGCGATGAGCGAAACGTCGCTGCCCTCGAGCTTGATATCGGCCGCGCCGAGCGGGATGAGGTATTCTTCCTCCGGCACCTCCCACGTTTCGCCATAAAGAAGGGTGTTCTCCATGAAACAGACGGGGTCATTGTCGCGGATGGCGGTTTTCATCAGACCTTTCGCGTCGTAGGCTGTCGCCGGGCAGACGACTTTGAGGCCGGGCGTGTTGGCGAGGAAATTTTCCGGCGTATGCGAGTGGGTCGCGCCGACATTGGTGCCGCCATTGGCCGGACCGCGGATGACAATGGGGACGTTGATCAGGCCGCCCGACATGTAACGCACGCATCCGGCGTTGTTGATGATCTGGTCGAAGGCGACGTAAGCGAAGCTCCAGAACATCAGCTCCATGACCGGCCGCACTCCGAGCATGGAGGCGCCGATGCCGAGGCCGATGAAGCCAGCCTCGCTGATCGGCGTGTCGACCACGCGCTTGTCGCCGAATTTTTTCCACAGGCCTTCCGTGATCTTGTAGGCCCCGTTGTATTCCGCGACTTCCTCGCCCATGATGACGACGTTTTCATCGCGGGTCAGCTCCTCGGAGAGGGCGTCGTTGAGGGCTTGGCGGTAGGTGATGACGGGCATGGCGTTTCGGAGCGGCGCGGACCCAAGGGTCCGCGCGGGCGCGGTCTAGTCGGAGAAGAAATGGCGTCCGGTCCGCCCCGCTTCGGTGCCCATGTCCACCTCGTAGTAGACATCGGAAAAGATGTCCTCGAGCTCGGGGAACGGGCTGTCCTCGGCGAACTGCACGGCGGCCGCGGCCTCGGCCTTGGCTGCCTTGTCGATTTTCTCGATCACCGCGTCATCGGCCACGCCCTCCTCGCGGAGGCGTTTTTCCCACAGCATGATCGGGTCATGGTGCTGCTTGTAAAATTCGATTTCCTCCGCCTTGCGATAGACCTTGGCGTTGGCATCCGCGACCGAGTGCCCGTAATAGCGGTAGGTGTCGATCTCGAGAATGGTCGGTTTGCACTTCTCGCGGGCGCGCTCCATCGCGTCGAAGGTCTTGGCCCGCACTTCGTAGAGGTCTTCGCCGTTGACGATGTCCCAATCCATGTTGTAGCCCTCGGCGCGCTCAGCCAGGCAGGACTTGATGGAGGACGAGCGAGCCAGGCTGGTGCCCATCGAATACTGGTTGTTCTCGATGATGTAGACGACCGGAATACCCCAAAGCGCGGCCATGTTGAGCGACTCGTGGAAAGAACCCTGGTTGATCGCGCCGTCCCCGAGGTAGGTCAGGCAGCAGCCCTTGAGACCCTTGTATTTGAGCGCATAGGCCAGCCCGAGCCCGAGCGGCGTCTGCCCGGCGACGATGCCGTGGCCGCCCCAGTAATTTTTGTCCGGGGCGAAAAAGTGCATCGAGCCCCCCTTCCCTTTCGAGCAACCGGTGGCTTTGCCGAGGAGTTCGGCCATGCACTCGTCCATCGACATGCCGACCACGAGCGCGTGCCCGTGGTCGCGGTAGGCCGTGATGGCGTGGTCGTTCGGCCCCATGAGTGAACAGGTGCCGACGGCAACCGATTCCTGCCCGATGTAAAGATGGAGAAACCCGCCCATTTTCCCCTGCTGGTAGAGCTTGAGCGAGGCTTGCTCGAAGCGGCGGATCCGCAGCATGTCGCGCAAGAACTGGAGCTTCTGCTCCGTGGTGAGATCGGCGTTGACGGGGGCTTTGGCGAAATTCACCGGATCCTGTCCGGTTTTCTCTGCTTGGGCTACGCTCACAAATTTATGGGTCAGGGTTTTGGTTGAGTTCGACGAATCTGAGCCGGGCAAGAAACAACATGCGTGCCCCCGCAAGGCGGAAAATGTCGCGGAATTTTCCCGGCTTGGCAACGGCAAATCATGCGCAGACCGCGCCGGAAAGCCCGCCACGCCAGACCAATCAACGCGCCAGCCTCGGCGCATGGACGCTTTGCTTCGGGCGGACGAAGACCGGTTGCCGATCGGGTTCATGAAGGGCTCTGGTCATGCCCGGGTTGTGCCGCTGGACCCGGGGAGCCTTGCGGGCGGGCCGCCCAAAACCGGGGTGTAGCGAACAATTGCTAACCAGGCCACGACGCTCCTGCTACTGGTTGTCTTCGATCAGCCTGGGCTGTGTCGCGGACTCAGCCGCGCCGCCGGCAAAGAACTGTTGCTGGTCACAATTTACGATGTCTGCGCAGAAAATGAACCCGGTCAGCGTTTTCGGCCTCGGCTATGTCGGGACGGTGACGGCCGCGTGCCTCTCCAGCCGGGGAGTTACGGTCGTTGGGGTGGATGCAAACGCCGACAAGGCGCAGGCGATCAATGCGGGGATCTCGCCCATCGTGGAGCCAGGACTGGATGAGTTGGTGGAGCGGGGGCGGGCCAGCGGCCTGCTGCGGGCCGACCTGGATGCCGCGGAGGCGGTGCGCAACTCGACCACGAGCCTTGTTTGCGTGGGCACCCCTGCGTTGGAGAGCGGATGGGTCAATCTTGAGTTTGTGCGCCATGTGGCGGCGCAGATCGCGGAGGTTGTGCGGGAGAAAGGCGAGGCCCACACCATCGTGTTTCGCTCCACCATGCCGCCAGGCAGCACCCGGGCGCTGATGGGAGAATTTTTCGCCGAGACCATGACTCGGGGGTTTTACTGTCCCGAGTTCCTTCGTGAGGGGGTGGCCGTGAAGGATTTTTTGGAGCCGAGTTTGAGCGTGTTGGGAACCGGCGATGGCCATTGGCCCGCAGGGGCTGTTTCGGGCCTTCACGGTTTTGATCAGGTGATGTCCTGGGAGGAGGCGGAGATGCTGAAATATACGTGCAATGCCTTCCACGCCATCAAGGTCGGCTTTGCCAACGAGGTCGGCCGTATGGCCAAGTTCCTCGGTCTTGATGCGCGCCGCGTGATGGATGCGTTGGGCCGCGACGAGCGGCTGAATGTCTCGCGCGCCTACCTCCGGCCGGGCAATGCGATTGGAGGATCGTGCCTTCCGAAGGATCTCGCCGTGCTTTCGGCGCTGGCCCGCACCGAAGGCCTGCGCCTGCCGCTGATTGATCATGTGATGGATTCCAATGACGCCCACCTGCAGACGTTGCTGCGTCTCATCGAGACGCGGGGCGCGAAACACATCGGCCTCCTCGGCCTGGCCTTCAAGGCGGGCACGGATGATCTGCGCGGCAGCCCGATGGTGACGCTGGCGGAGTCCCTGCTCGGTCGCGGTCACTCCTTGCGCATCTTCGATCCCAGTGTGAACCTCTCCCGACTCGTCGGGGCGAACGACGCCGAAATCCAGCGTCGTTTGCCGCATCTGGCCCGCCTGATGGCGTCCTCCGCGGCCGAGGTCGTGTGCGGGAGTGAGCTGGTCGTGGCCTCGCAGCCTTGTGCGAGCATCGAGGAGCTCCGCGGCTGCGTGCGGCCGGAACATCACGTCATTGATTTGAACGGATGGCCGGCCTTGGAGGCGCTGCCCTGGCGTTACGAGGGACTGTGCTGGTGATGGCGGGAGAATGCGGATTAAGGCCCCCCCGGTCAGACAAGGCTTTCGTCGCTCAAGTCCTGCGCCGCCGCGCTGCGGCCGCGCGATACACATCCAGCGTCTGTTCCGCGATGAGTGGCCAACCGAACTCGAGTTCCACCCGGCGGCGCGCGCGCCTCCCCAACTCGGCCGCACGACGCGGATCGTCCAGTAGCGAGAGCACGGCCCCGGCAAACGCGTCCCCGCTCCCCGGGGGCACCAACACCGCCTCACCCCCGCCGGCATAGTCCCTCGCCCCACCCACGTCCGTGAGCACGCACGGTGCCCCGCAGGCCATGGCCTCCAGCAGTGCGTTGTTGTTCGTGCACGACAAAAGCGGCAGCAAAAACACCGTCGCCCGGCGATACAGTCCGCGCAATCCCTCGTCCGGCACCTTGGCATGCCAGGTCACCGCCGGATGCCCGGCCAGTCTCTCCAATGCCGGATGGGCGCGTTTTGCCTCCGGAATCACGAGGTCAAAACCCGTCCCCGGCCGCCTAGCGTGCACCCGCTCAATCACCTCGCCCAACACCTCGAAATCGCGGCACCAGTCACCCACCGCCAAACACCGGGGCGCCTCCGACGGAATTGGCGGTGCCTGCGGATGAAAGAACGCGCTGTCCACCCCCCGCGGAACATAGTGCACCCGGCCCGGTGCCCTCGCCTCCCAACAGTCTGCATCCGCGCGCGACGTCACCACCACCGCGTCGAGCAGGCCCAGGCACCCCCTCTGCACCTCGTCGCGGCCCCACCATGCGGCGGTCTGGTGCACCGTCCCCACCAGCGGCCGGCGCTTCAGCCATGGCCACGCCGCGAGCAGGCCGAGATGATTTTCCACGTAGCACAGGTGCACCACCTCCAACCCGGGCCGGGCCTGTCGCGCAATCACCTCCAATTCCGCGCCCACGCTCTCGGCGGAGTAGAACGGCGTCGCGTGGCGGCGAGCGGTTTGCAGCCACTCCAGTTGCCACCGGCGCCCGTAACGCCAAGGCGGGCTCCCAAGCTTCCTCCGCACCTCCGACACCCGGCAGGCTGGGTGCGCCGTCAGGGCATCGCCCAGGCAGTCGTAACCGCTGTGCCTGCCCATGTGGGAAAAACGCTCGCGCAAAAGGAGGACTCGCATGAAAATTCAGCTCCAGGTCATTTTGATCCCCAGCCTGCATGGAGGCCGCACCCGGTCCAATCCTTCATTTTCGAGCGGCGGGATTGCCCAAGGTGCGGCAAGGTTGCCTTGTCAGGAGCCACATGATAAGCTGAAAGAAGATGTCAGAAAATTTACAAATAATTGAAAGCAAACTAATTACAAATGCAATAGACGCGGCTTCGCGCGCCTATGCGCCCTACTCCCGCTTCCATGTCGGGGCGGCGCTGGTCGCCGTCGATGGGCGAGTTTTCACGGGGTGCAATGTGGAAAACATCAGTTTCGGGCTGACCATTTGCGCCGAGCGCAATGCGGTCTTCGCGGCCGTGGCGGCGGGGTGCCGGGAGTTTAGCAAAATCATCATTGTGGCGGACACCGAGGAACCGGCTTCGCCCTGCGGGGCGTGCCGTCAGGTGCTGGCGGAGTTCAACCCAGACCTCGAGATCGTGCTGTCCACCTTCCAGGGCAAGACGGAGCGATTCCTCTTGTCCGAATTGCTTCCCCGCCCCACCACGGGGATTCTTGGTCGGTCGTAGTGTTCCACGTGGAACGCATTCGCCATGGGCAGCATGTATGAGTATCCCGAGGTTTTCGACGTCCTCGTTTTGGGCGCCGGCCATGCCGGGGTAGAGGCTGCCTTGGCCGCGGCGCGGATCGGGGCACGCGCGGCGATCCTGACCCAGAACCTGGACACCATCGGGCAGATGTCCTGCAACCCGGCCATTGGCGGCTTGGCCAAAGGGCACATGGTGCGGGAGATTGATGCGCTGGGCGGCGTGATGGCCTCCAACACCGATGCCACCGGGATCCAGTTTCGCCTGCTCAACGCAACCAAGGGCCCGAGCGTGCAGGCGCCCCGCGCGCAGTGCGACAAAAAGGCCTACCAATTCCGGCTCAAGTGGATCCTTGAGCACTCCCCCAACCTCCTGTTGCTTCAGGGCAATGCGGTGCGCATTCTGGTCGAGAACGATCAGGTTGTAGGAGTCGAAACCAGCCTCGGCTTACGCTACCGGGCGCGGTCGGTCGTTGTCACGACCGGCACGTTCATGCGGGCGCTGCTGCATGTCGGCATGCAGCAAGCCATCGGCGGCCGCATGGGTGATGCGGTCTCCACCTTGAGCGATTCCTTGCGGGAGATTGGGTTGGAGGTGGATCGCTTCAAAACCGGGACGCCCTGCCGGCTGCTCGGACGAACCATCGATTTCAGCAAATGCCAGCGTCAGGACGGGGACTCCCCTCCCCCAACCTTCAGCTTTTATCCGGAGGAATCGGCGGCCGAAGCGAGCGACCCCTTCACGTTGAACCATTGGCAGGGTGGACAGTTCCACGTGGAACAAATGCCCTGCTGGATCACCTACACGAATACCCAGACCCACGACCTCATCCGGGCCAACCTCGACAAATCGCCCATGTATGCCGGCATCATCGAGGGCGTCGGGCCGCGGTATTGTCCGTCGATTGAGGACAAAGTCGTCCGCTTTGCTGACAAGGACCGGCATCAGATTTTCCTCGAACCCGAGGGCCGCCAGACCGGCGAGTATTACGTCAACGGCGTTTCCACCAGCCTGCCGTTCGAGGTGCAGTTGGCTTTCATTCGGTCGGTCGCCGGCCTCGAAAATGCCCACATCTTGCGCGCCGGCTACGCGGTCGAATACGACTACTGTCCGCCGACCCAACTCAACCGGACCCTGGAAACCCGTGTGGTCGGCGGACTCTACCTGGCCGGGCAAATCAATGGCACATCCGGCTACGAGGAGGCGGCGGCCCAGGGTTTGATCGCTGGGGCCAATGCCGCGCTAAAAGTTGCCGGCCGCCCCGCGTTCCACGTGGAACGTTCCGAGGCCTACATCGGGGTGCTGGCCGATGACCTCGTGACCAACGGGACGCCCGAGCCTTACCGCATGTTCACCAGTCGGGCGGAGTTCCGGTTGCTCCTCCGGCAGGACAACGCCGACCTGCGCCTGGCCGATCAGGCGAGGGGAGCGGGGTTGATTTCGGCGGAGCAACACGCCCTGACTGTGGCAAAAAGGATGGCCATTGAGGCCCTTAAAGAAAAAATACAAGTATCTCGTTATGAGGATATTACAATTTTGCAATGGATGAGGCGTCCGGAGAACTTGGCCTCAGCCCTGCCTCAGGATATCCGCGCCTGGGCACCGGAGGAAATCTGGGCGCAGGTGGAGACTGACGCAAAGTATGAGGGCTACATCAGGCGCGAGCTCGAATCAGTCGCGCGCCAGCAGCGTCAGGAAGGGCAGGGGATGCCGCCGGATCTCGATTACGCGACCATCCCCGGATTGCGCAATGAGTCACGGCAGAAATTGGCGCAGATCCGGCCGGCCACTCTCGGTCAGGCCGCGCGCATAAGCGGCGTCACGCCAGCCGATATTTCTTTGTTGTCGGTCTGGCTCCGGCGGGCGCGAGGTTGAGCCTGCGGCAACATCGGCAAGTCCGTGGCCATGTGGCCGGGCTTTCGCAATCTCTCGTTGTCGCGTAGAATGCGCACATGTCCTCGATCTTGCTGAAAACATCCGTCCCTGGTCCACGCAGTCAGGAAATTTTTGCCGAACGCAAAAAGCACGTCGCGCCGGGGCCGTTCCACACCACGCCAATCGTGGCGGCCAAGGCTGAGGGGGCGACGATCACCGATGTAGATGGCAACCGTTTCCTCGATTTTGCCTGCGGCATCGGCGTGACCAACCTCGGGCATGGCGATCCGGCTATTGTCGGCGCAGTGCAGGCGCAGGCCGCGAACTTTTTTCACACCAGCATCAATGTCGTGGCCTACGAGGGCTACGTGCGCGTGGCGGAAAAACTCAACGCGCGGGCCCTGGGGGATTTTCCGAAGAAGGCGTTCCTCGCCAACTCGGGGGCCGAGGCGGTGGAGAACGCGATCAAGTTTGCCCGCGCCCACACGAAGCGTCAGGCGGTGATTTGCTTCGAGCACGCCTTCCACGGCCGCACCTACATGGCCATGGGCCTGACCGCGAAGGCCAATCCTTACAAGAGCGGGTTCGGGCCTTTTCCGGCGGAAGTTTATCGCGCGCCGTTTCCGGATTTCTACCGCTGGCCCGGGGTGGGGGAGGGGGAGGCCCCGATCTGTCCCGGTCGCGAGCCCTGTCCTCTCTCCCGCTGCCTTTGCCGGGAGGCCTTCGCCCGCTTTGAGGAAATCGCCCATGCGGACATCGGCGAGGCCAACGTTGCCGCCGTCATCATTGAGCCAGTGACCGGGGAAGGCGGCTTCATCCCCGCGCCCGCGCCCTTTTTGAAAATGCTGCGCCAATGGTGCGATCAGCATGGCGCGGTCTTCATTCTGGACGAAATTCAGACCGGATTCGGTCGCACGGGTTCGCTCTTCGCCTGCGAACAGCTTGGCGTGACCCCGGACCTGCTCGTGCTGGCCAAAGGTCTGGCCAATGGGTTGCCGCTTTCCGCTGTGGTAGGAAAAGCGGAGATCATTGACTCGGTCGGGGTGGGGGGGGTCGGTGGGACTTATTCCGGAAACCCTGTGGCCTGTGCCGCGGCCCTCGCGGTCATGGATCGATTCGACCAACCGCAGACCCTTGAACATGCACGCAAACTCGGGAGACTTCTCAAGGACCGATTGGAGTCTTGGATGGAAAAGTTTCCGCGCATTGGGCAGGTGCGTGGTTTGGGGCCGATGCTGGCCATTGAGTTGGTCAAGGACCGCCGGACCAAGGAACCCGACAAGCCGTCCGCCGCGGCCCTGGTGAAATACAATTACGAGCACGGAGTCATCACCCTGGCTTGCGGGACGCATGGCAATGTGCTGCGTTTTCTCATCCCGCTGGTAGCGACGGACGAGCAGTTGCAGGAAGGGCTCGATGTGGTCGAGGCAGGCTTGGCCGCCTTGTCGTGAGGCGATAGGCGACCTTCGGGCGCGTCCTATTCTGCGCAGTAGTGCAGGCTGACCCGCCGCAGCTTTTCGTCGCCCTTCTCCGCCCGGTAGTAGACCAACCGCATGGAGACAAAATTCTGCGTCCAAAGCCAACCCTTGAGGGAATGGCGCAAGCCGTTTTCATCGCCGGTTTCGTCGGCAAAAACCCTGCCCGGACCGTAGCGCCGGTCGGCCTGGAGTTTGATCGTGTTGACCCAGCTCTCCGCCCGGACCTCGTCCCAGTCCTGACGGTCGTATTGCAACTCGACTTCGCTCAGTCCGCCCTCCTTGAAATAAAAGAGCGTGCGCTGGAGGCCCTCCTGCACGATGCCCTCGACAACCATGACGTCGCGCGCACCCGAGGGGCGCTCCTCGACGACTTTGGCTTTGGCCTTGGTCACGACTTGTTTGATGCGGGCGGATGATTCGCCCCACTGCATGCCGAAGGGCGCCTTGATCTCCTGCTGCGCGGTGAGTGGCGCGGCCAGGACGGCAAGAAGGAAAAGGGTGGCAACGACGCGGTTCGGCATCGCGCACCAACTTGAACGAACTTGCCTCGCGGTGCAACCGGTCCTGCATGGGGATTGACCCGGCGGTGCTTCCGGCTGAAAGCTGAAGTGGTGAAAATTCTGATCGCTCTCGTTGTCCTCGCCGCCATCGTGCTCGTGCTTAAGCGTCTCGTGGCCGGCCCGACGATCACTCCGGCGGAGGCCGCGGAGAAAATCGAAGCCGGCACGGCGGTGCTGATCGATGTGCGGGAACCGGCGGAATACGGCGGCGGCGTGGCCGGGCCGGCCCTGCTGCTGCCGATGAGCGATTTTCGCGGGCCGCGAAACAAGTGGGCGCCGGTGCTGGAGGCCAACCGGGAAAAAGAGCTCATCCTCTATTGCGCCTCCGGAGCCCGCTCCGGGCTCGTTGCCGGGACCCTGCGCGGCGAGGGCTACCGGGTGGTCAACATCGGAGGCTACTCGGGTTGGCGATCAGCCGGATTGCCTGTGCGTCAGCCCTGAGACGGGCCGGCCAGCGTCGTCGCCGCGGGCTGCGCCTCGTAAAAACGCAACGCCTCGATCGGGCTGCCGAATTCCGAGAGATCATACAACCCCCGCCGGTGGCCTGCGCCGGGGTCGCGGATGAGATACTCGTAGCCGTGCTTGCCGACGATGACGACGAAGTGGGTGATGCCGCTCGGGTAGCGGAGGCGGACGATCACCGGGTTGCCGCGCAGGAGGTTCCAATCGATGAGAAAATGCGAGGCATCGTCCTCGTAGACATGCCGCGCTACGACCGGCGGATACTCGGAGGCCTTTTCCCAGTAAAGCCACCCGCGGTCGGTGTAGCCGGCGTTGGTCTGGAGGAAAGTATTCAGTCGCCCGGGGTCGAGGTCAGCTCCGTAGGAAGCCAGCACCATCGCGGCTGAGGCCACGGCGCAGCCCTCGGCACCGAGCGAGTTGGTGGTCGGCCCGAGCGCGTCGTCCGCCCAGCGCTCGTCGCCCTGGGCGAAATGAGGGACATCATGAAGGACGGTGAACGGAAACCAAAGGCCGCCGCGCGGCTCGATCGGCGAGGCGGTGGCCGTCCAGATCTCCACCCACCGCCAGGCGGCCAACGCCGTCGCCGCGAGGGCAATGAGCAGAGTCAGGACAACGAGTGGGCGGATCACACGCATGGCACCGGGAAGAAACGCCAAAAACGGGCCGGGCAAAATGATTTTCTCGCGAAATCTGCCCCGACGGGTGGCGGGGTGTCGTCCTCGTTCTGGTAAGCCGCCTTGTCTGACGGCGGATGGTCGGCTAGTCTGGAGGATTCATGAACAAGGCAGAAACATTCAAGGTGGCGGTTTTGGCGGGCGACGGGATCGGGCCGGAGGTCATGGGCGAAGCCCTGCGCGTGCTGGCGGCGGTGGGGGAGAAGTTTTCCGTGGACTACACCTGCAAGGAGGAGCGGGTCGGTGGTTGCGCCATCGACGAGGACGGCGTGGCCCTCCCGGATCAGACGCTGCAGACTTGCAAAGAGTCCGACGCGATCCTCTTCGGCTCGGTCGGCGGACCCAAATGGGAATCGCTGCCGCCGAACCAGCAACCCGAGCGCGCGGCGCTCCTCGCCCTGCGGAAAACTTTCGCCCTCTACGCAAACCTTCGTCCAGCTATCTGCCTGCCCGAGTTGACCCATGCCTCACCGGTGCGGGAGTCCATCGTGACCGGCGGCTTCGACGTGCTTTTTGTTCGCGAGCTGACTGGCGGGCTTTATTTCGGTGAGCCGAAATACATGAAGCACGAGAGCGGCGAGTGGTTTGCGGTGGACACGATGATCTATTGGGAGAGCGAGATCGAGCGGATCGCCCACGTGGCCTTCCAGGCCGCGCAGCGCCGCTCACAACATGTGACCTCGATCGACAAGGCCAACGTGCTGCAAAACGGCATCCTTTGGCGGCAGACGGTGGACCGCGTTTCCAGCGAGTATCCAGACATCAAGCTGCGCCACCTCTACGTGGACAACGCCGCCATGCAGTTGATCCGCAACCCCAAGGGCTTCGATGTCATCCTGGCCGAGAATCTTTTCGGCGACATCCTCAGCGACGAACTGGCCATGATCGCCGGGTCACTCGGGATGCTGCCCAGTGCCAGCCTTGGCATCTCCAAGGGCGACGGTTGTTACTTCGGCATGTATGAGCCCAGCGGCGGCACGGCCCCCGACATCGCGGGCATGGGCATCGCCAACCCGATCGCCCAAATTTTGTCTGCCGGCATGATGCTGCGCTATTCGGCCGGCCGCGAGGACGCCGCCTTGGCCATCGAATCCGCCGTGCAACGGGTCATCCGCTCCGGCTTGCGGACCAAGGACATCCATACCGAAGGCACGCAATTGGTCAGCACCACGGAGATGGGCCGGGCCATTGTCGAGGCCTTGTGAGTGCACAAAACTGCTGTTCCTGCCCGGGGTTTGTCCGCACCATGCGCCGCATCCGCCGCCAGCCGTGAACTTCCGCCAGCAATCCACGCCCGAGTCCCCGGGGTTCCAGATCGCCCCGATGGTGGACATCGTTTTCCTCCTGCTCATCTTCTTTCTCGTCACGTGGAATTTCGCGCGGGTCGAGACCGAGCTGGATGTGAAAGTCCCGACGGCCAAGGAGGGCAAGGAGTCCCGGCGCGCCACCGGCGAGGTCATCATCAACGTCAAATCCGACGGCACCATCGTGATGAACCGGCGCCCGCTTTCTCCCGAGGAGTTGGGCGCGACGCTGCGGAAAATTTCCGAACTTTATCCCGACCAGGCGGTCGTCCTGCGCGGGGACCAATCGACCGACTACCGGCACATCGTCGCCGTGCTCGATATCTGCCGTGCGGCCAACATCTGGAACGTGGCTTTCGCCACCGGGCGGCCGGAATCATGAGACGCTTCCTGCTTGTCCTGCTGGCCGGAGCCGGTTCGGTTGTCGCGCAGCAGCCGGCGGAAGTGCGACGGGCCGAACCCGTTTCACCCGCGACTCTGGAACCTGAGGTGCGACGGGCCGAGCCTGTCATGCCCAGCGCGCCGGCCATCCCGGTCGCCCAGCCCGTCCCGCCTCCGCCTGGAGTGCGTAATGTGCCGACCGCACCCGCCGTGCCCGCAGCCGTGCCGGCGACCGATCCGGGTGACGGGTTGGAGGAAATCCGCGCCGCTCCCTCCACCGGCATGCTTGACGGGCCATCGCAATTGTTCACCCAGGGCAATGCCTTCTACGCGAAAAAAATGTATGACCTCGCGGCCGCGAAGTATCGTGAATTTCTCCAGACCGGCCGTCTCGGCCCGGACCGCGAGGCCGCGCTTTTCCGTCTCGGCGAATGCCTCCGCGGCCTGACCCGCCCTTCCGAGGCAGCCGCCTGCTACCGCCAGTTGCTGGGCGAGAATAAAATAGGGGACTTCATCGGCCCCGCAGCTTACCGCCTGGGCGAGATCCAATATGCCGCGCGAGATTACGCCGGGGCGGCGGATTCTTTCCGCACCGCTGCCATGCAGGTGCGTGACCCCAAGCTGCGGCTCGCCTCGAGATTCTTCGAAGGCCGGTCCCTCGACGGCGCCGGCCGCAAGTCCGAGGCGCTCTCGGCTTACCGGGATGTCGCGGCGCAAAAAGAGGACAATCCCTACCGCGAGCGCGCAATTTTCGATCTGGCCGAGGCGGATGCGCGGGCCGGACTGACCGACAGCGCCTACCGCCAATTTCGCTCCCTCGCCGACACCGCGCTCAACCCCTCCGTGCGGATGGCGGCAGCGGTCAAGGCAGGGCTCCTCGCCATCGACAACAAGGATTTCGCCCAGGCCCGTCCGTTGCTTGAGGCGGCGGCGGCCAATCAGGAGGTGGCGGCCTGGAACGCGACAGCCCGGGCTGGTCTGGTTCGGCTGGATTACGAATCGGAAAATTACGAGGGTGCCGCCAAACGCGCGGCCGACCTGCTGCCGAATCTGCCGGAGGAGTCGCGGCCGGAAGTGCTCCTGCTGGCGGCCAATGCCCGACGGCAGCTTGGACAGCAGGCGGAAGCACTCGCGCTTTACGACCAGTTGGCTGCGGAATTTCCCGGCTCCGCCTCGGCGCGCGAGGCCGGCTTCCACCGGTTGGTCAGTCTGGTCGCCCAAAAAGACGAGCGCGCCATGGGCCAGATCGACGCGTTTCTGGCCTCGTCCCCGGACAGCGCCGAGCGGGCCAAAGCCGGCCTCCTCAAGGCCGAACTCCTCTTCGCGCAAAACCAATTCAGCGACGCGGCCAAACTTTACGAGCAAGCAGCCTCGGCCTCCGGAGCCGACAAATACCGCGCCGATGCCCTCTACAAACTTGCATGGTGCCGCCTGCAGGAAAAAAAATACGATCAGGCCGTGCAAGCGCTCACCCGCTTTCTGCTTCAGTATCCACGCCATCCCATGGTTGCCTCGGCCTACGCCCAGCGGGCCATGGCCAACCTGCAGACCGGCGATCAGACATCAGCTCTCTCTGATTTCGAAGCCATCATCGAACGCAGCCGCGGGGCCAAGGAGCGCGAGGCCGCCATGGTCCAGCGCGCCCTCCTCCTCGGTAATTTGCAGCGCCCGGCCGAAATGGTGGCCGCCTTCGAGCGTCTGCTTGCCGAGTATCCGGAGACCAAATCCGCCGCGCAGGCGAACTACTGGATTGGCTACGTCGCGTTGGAGAGCAAGAAATACAAGGACGCCATTGCACCGCTGGAGAAGGCCCGAGCCACCGATGCCAAGGACTACGGCGAGAAAGCCACGCTGCGTCTGCTGCTCAGCCACTACTACCTTCAGGACCGCGAGGCGGCGCGGCGTGAAGCCCGTGCGCTCGGGGCCGACAAGACCCCCGCCGAAGTGCGCAGCTGGCTCGGCCTGGCCTCCCTTGAAGCCGGAGATTACGCGGCGGCGGCCGAGTTCCTCGGACCGCTTGCGTCCGCCGATGACGCCTCCGACGAGGTCCGCCTCGCCTTGGCCCGGGCGCAGATCGGCGCCGGTGAATTGGACGGAGCGAAAGCCACGCTGGAAAAACTTCTGCCCCGGGTGCATGAGCCGAAGGCCAAGGCGCAGGTCCATCTGCTCCTCGCCGATGCTCTCATTGGCTTGAAACAGGGTGAGAAAGCAAAACTGCAGGCCGAGGAGGCCCTGCGCCTCCAGCCCGAGGGGCGTATCAACGCCGAGGCACGTCTGGCCAACGGACGCGCCCTGCTCGCCCAAGACCGCTTTGACGACGCGGCGCGTGCCTTCATGGCCGTGGCCTTGCTCTACGACGACAAGGATCTTTCCCCGCAGGCTTTGGTTCTGGCGGAAAAGGCCTACCGCCAGGCCAACAACACAACCGACGCTGACCGCGCCCGCGAGGAGTTGCAGCGGCGCTATCCGGATTTCAAGGCGCCCGCGTCTTCCTGACCATGCCTCTGCAAATTCCAACCGGCGATTTTCTCGCCTTCATTTTCGACTGCGACGGCACTCTGGCCGACAACATGCCGCTCCATTACCAAGCTTGGAGTCGTGCGATGTCCGACTATGGCGGAGGATTCCCGGAGGAACTCTTTTATGCATGGGGCGGCGTCCCCACCGCAGCCATTGTCGTCCGGCTCAACGAGAGGTTCGGCTGGTCGCTCGATGTCGATGAGGTGGTTGAACGCAAGGAGCACTACTACCGCGAGATGATTCCTCACGTTCCGGCCAAGGACGAGGTCGTTGCCTTGGCCCGCGAGCACCACGGCCGCGTTCCCCTGGCGGTGGCTTCCGGCGGACACCGCGATCTGGTCGAAAGAACCCTTGCCGCCCTCGGAATCCGCGGGCTGTTCAACGCCGTCATCACCGCCGAGGACTACACTCACGGCAAGCCGCATCCTGATCCATTCCTGACCGCCGCCGCCGTGCTCCATGTGCCGCCGGCGCGGTGCCTCGTCTTCGAGGACACCCCCAGCGGCGTGCAGGCCGCGGAGGCCGCCGGCATGGCCTGGGTGTTGGTCTGACCAGGCCCATCCTCCGGGGTTGCCGTCTTCGTCGAGGCTGCCTCACCTCCATGCGCCGCCGGAAAGCAAGGCCAGCCCTTCAATCTGCAGCCCTGTCTTGCGGGTTGGCGTATGGAGCGCCCTTTGCGTAGACTTGCCGGTCATGACTACAAGTCCATCCGCCCCTGGCAAATCCATACTGAGTGAGAGCCTGAACCAAGTTCTGGCCGACACCTATGCCCTCATGTCCCTGACCCACCTAGCTCACTGGAACGTTGAAGGCCCGGGCTTCTTCGCGCTGCACACCGCCTTCCAAGCGCAATACGAGGACATGTTCACCGCCAGCGACGACGTGGCCGAGCGTATCCGGGCTCTGGATGCTTACGCCATTGGCGGCCTCTCAACCCTCGCCGCCAAGGCCGAAATGCCGGAGTTTGCCCCGCCGCTTGCGCAGAATGGATATGTGCAACACCTCATTGCCGGGCATGAAAAAGTCGTGGCTGACGCAGGGCGCGCGCGGGACATTGCCGGCGAGGCCAAAGACCCCGAGAGCGAGGATCTCATGATCCAGCGAATCAGCGTGCACGAGAAGGCGCTCTGGATGCTGCGCAGCTTCCTTAAAGGCTGACCGGTCACTTCAGGCGATCCCGACGGCACGGGGAGGTGCGGCGAGCCGGTGTCGGTCGACAAAATAGATCTCACGAAAAGGCCCCGCGGCAGCAACCGCCCGTGACCAAGGGCGGTAGCATGGTTGCAAAAAATGCTCAGGCTTCGTCTGCGGTGGTGCGCGGGCGCGTTGACCAGTCTTGCCTATCCTCCTCCGTCGCGTTTAGTATTTCGGCCCTGTTTCTAACCCTTCAGACTGCTAAGGCACCGTCCCGGGCGATGAATGATGTGGGGCTGAAGATGGATAAGCCGCGCGCATCGCAGAGGAGATTCTAGCCACATGTCCCACGAAATTTCCGGATCGACCTGGAGTGACCACGACGGTCGCACGGATATCTCTGCGGCCTTCGCTGCGCCCCATGTTTGGCTCGCCTTGGGTTGGCACGATATCAAGCAACGCTACCGGCGTTCAATCATCGGGCCGTTCTGGTTCACCCTGAGCGCCCTGATCATGATCGGCGCTCTCGGGCTGGTTTACTCCACGCTCTTCGGCCAAACCATGTCGGATTACCTTCCCTACCTGGGGTTCGGATTGATCGTCTGGCAGTTCATCAGCACGTGCATCACCGAGGGTAGCAACGGATTTATCACCAGCGGCTACCTCATCAAGCAGGTGCGTCTGCCGCTCACCATTCATATCAACCGCATCGCCTGGCGGAACCTGATCATCCTTCTCCACAGTCTTCCGGTTGTTTTCGGCATCATGGTCTTCTTTGGACAATACCCTTCGGTGGAGATGCTTCTGGTTATCCCGGCGCTGATCATGCTGTTCTTCCAGGCCGTGTGGATCAGCTTGATTACCGCCACGCTTTGCACCCGCTATCGCGACGTGCTGCAAATCGTGGCCAATCTGGTCACGGTCTGTTTTTTCGTCACCCCGGTCTTCTGGCGACCCGAGACCCTGACCAGCCGGGGGTGGATCGCGCAGTTCAACCCTTTCTACCACATGATCGAAACGGTCCGGGCCCCGATCATCGGCCGTCCAATCGAATGGCAATCCTGGGCGATTTCCCTCGGCCTCATCGTGATCGGTTTCATTCTGGCCCACCTGCTCATGCGCAAATGCCGTGACCGGGTCCCCTACTGGCTCTAGCGAACCGATGAATGCCGCGATCAACGCCGATGACCTGCTCGTGCAGTTTCCGATTTACGAGAACTCGCACCGCTCGCTGAAGAACAAGGTGCTCAACATTTCCACCGGCGGACGGATCGGCAGCGACGCGGCCAAGCATCCGGTGGTCAAGGCCCTCGACGGGCTCACCTTTTCCATCAAGCACGGCGAGCGGGTCGGCCTGAGCGGACACAATGGCTCGGGCAAAACAACTCTCCTGCGCGTGCTCTCCGGGGTTTACAGCCCGGTCCGCGGAAGGATCAGTGTGACCGGAAAGATCGCCTCCCTTCTGGATGTCTCGATGGGTCTCGACCCCGACGCCACCGGTTACGAGAACATCTATCTGCGCGGCCTCATCGACGGCCTCAAGCCGGTGGCGATTCGCGAAAAGGTCGACGAGATCGCCGAGTTCACCGGCCTCGGGGATTACCTCGACCTGCCGGTGCGCACCTATTCGAGCGGCATGATGGTGCGGCTGGCCTTCGCCATTTCGACCAACATCGAGGCGGACGTCCTTCTCATGGACGAATGGCTCAGCGTGGGTGATGCCGATTTCCGGGCCAAGGCGACCGACCGGCTCGACAGCATCGTGAGCAAGGCCAGCATCCTGGTCATTGCCTCGCACGATCCGACTTTGATCGAGCGGATGTGCACGCGGAAAATTCACCTGGAGCACGGACAAATCGTCAGCGACGAGCCGGTCATCCGGCAGGTCATGGCCAAGAGGACCGCCGACGGCGAGGTCGACCCCGACAACGAACCGAGGCGGGGCCAACTCAACGATCCGTGGGTTGTGCGCAAGGCGATCGAAGACCATGAGGGTCAACCGCGAGAGCTGATCTATACCGAGGGCGCCCAGCCGGGCGACGGCGTGGCCAAGCTGGTCTCTTGCCGGCTGACGGATGCGGCTGGGCAGGCCATCAGTTCCGTCCTGACCAGCGAGGCGTTTTACCTCGAGGTGACCTACCGGGTGTTGCGGGAGGGCAAGAGTTTGCGGCCGGGATGCATCCTGACCGACGAGGCGAGCAACGCGCTTTTCTGGACGATCGACAGTGATCCGGCGCTCGTGGCGGAAACGACGCCTCTCGGCGTCTATCGGGCCCGGGCGGAGATCCCCGGGCATTTGCTCGCTCCCGGAATCCTGCAGTTCTCCTTTGCGGTCGGCGACGCCAAGCTCAGCCTCAGCCACGCCGTGGCACCCTTGATTCTCCCCATCGAGGTCAAGGACGACCTGCAGGACGATCTCGTGCGGGGAGGGTTTCGCGGCAATCTTCCGGGTGTGATCCGCCCCAAACTGAACTGGAAAACCGAGCAGTTGAGCCCCGGGGGTTGAGCCTGCAACAAACAACCATGAAAAAAGCACTCATCACGGGAATCACCGGCCAAGACGGATCGTATCTGGCCGATCTGCTTCTGGCCAAAGGCTACGAGGTCCACGGGATCATCCGACGGGCCAGCACGTTCAACACGGCGCGGATCGACCATTTGTATCAGGACCCGCATGTCAACGGGGTGAGGTTGTTTTTGCACTACGGGGATCTCTCCGAC